>JBBIIR010000230.1:0-4219 GCA_037446455.1 Hydrogenophilales bacterium
CCTGGCAGCGGGTGGTGGAAAAGACATTGCAACCTTGACGAGGGCAACGATATGTACAGCACGACCAGGGGGCCACGGATTGATTCGTCATCCCCGCGCAGGCGGGGATCCAGCTGGTTGATTTTTCCGGGTTCCCGCCTGCGCGGGAACGACGATATTGGAATCAATCAGCGGCTACCCAGGCTGATTGCCTGCCTCTTCATCGGCCTCGCCGCCCAGGGCGCCCAGGCGCAGGAATCCTACGGCCCCACCGCCGAGGAAACCCGCATGCTGCCGCCCTACTGCGGCGGACCGGGCGGCGGCGACTGGAAAGCCATCCTGGGGCCGGAAATCGGCTTCAACAACCATACCTGCTACGGCATCAACTTCCTCAACCGTTACTACCGCGCCAAGACCAGTTGGCAAAAGAAGCAGTACCTGCAAAACGCCCTCGGGGACTTCAACTACTCCGTCCGCCATCTCAGCCCCGGCTTCAAGCTCATGCCGGAAATCCTCTACTACCGCGGCCTCACTTATCGGCTCATGGGCCGGGAAGCCGAAGCCATGGGCGACTTCCTGAAATCCATCCAGCTCGATCCCAAGTATTTCAAGTCGGTCGCGGAACTGGCGGACCTGTATGACGGCAAGCTTTCGAGCCGTAAAAAGGCCCTCGAACTGGTCACCGAGGGCTTGCGGCACAGCCCATCCTCCAGGGAATTGATGCGCCGCTACGACAGATTCGGCGGCAAACCGCCATATCCGCAACCCTATGTGAGACAGGCCGCGCAAGAAACTCCGGCGCCCGCCGCGCCATCCGCCCAGCCGCCCGCGGAGGCGGCGCCCACCGCTGCCGCGCCGGTCGCGCCGGAACCCGCGCCGAAACCCGCGGCTGCCGGAGCCCCCGCAAGCGCACCGCCGCCGGCCGCTCCCGGATCTACGGCAAACCCGTGGTGCCGCTTCTGTCCGGAACCCGCCCCCGGTCCGGCGCCATCCACGCCTCCAGTTCCGCCCAAAGCCGCGCCGTGACCTCCGGCTGCTCGGCGACCACATTGCGCACGCAGTTGGGGTCCGCATCGGTGTCGAACAGGCTGAGCAGGAAGCCGCCGCCCTCCAGCGGCTGATACACCAGCTTCCAGCGATCGCAACGCACCATGCGGTCCTTCGCCGCGATGGTGATGTCCGCATACTGGGGTTTGAGCGCCAGGGCGCCGGAGTCCCGGTCGGGCACTTCCAGCAATTCGAACAGGTCGGGGTAGCGCAGGTGCCCCTCCGGCAGGCCGGGCACGTCGCCGATCCAGATGCCGGTTTCGTTGAAGGCGCAACGGGGCGGCGAGGGCTCGCCGCGCATCAGGGGTAGTAACGATTCGCCGTCCAGGTTGGGCGGCGGCGCGATCCCCACGCGCTCCAGCAACGTCGGCATGAGGTCGATGCTGCGCACCGTGGCGTCCACCCGCCCCGCGTTCGCGCCGCGCGGATCGGCGACGATGAGCGGCACCCGCGCGCTGAAATCGCCGATGGCGCTGTTGCCCTGGCCCCAAGTGTTGTGTTCGAAGAATTCCATGCCGTGGTCGCTGTAGATCACGACGATGGTGTTGTCCGCCAGGCCGCTTACGCGCAGGTGATCGAGGATGCGCCCCACCTCGTCGTCGAAACGCAGCACGCAACTGTCGTAGAGATCCAGGATCTGCTCCAGGTCGAATTCCTCCTTCGGCTCGCCCTGGCGGCGGATGATCTCGAACGGCTCGGTGAGACGGGACATGGCGAACTTCGATTCGCCCTCGTAACCGGCATCCGCCAGTCCTGTGTAATAGGGATACTCGACGCCGAAAGGCGGGTGGGTGGTGGAATAGAACAGGTTGAGGAAGAACGGTTTGCCCGACCCGGCCAGGGCGGCGAGCACGCGCCGGCCGCGCGCGCCCACCTCCGAGGTCATGGGGATGCCGGCCAGATAGTAGATCTCCGGCAACATCGCCTTGCCGAAGCGGTTGTGGGTGAACAGGCTGAGGAACAGGCGCAGGTTCTTGGGGCCCTGGCGGATCAGATATTTGATGTTCCACTGGTCGCTGGGCATGTCCACATGCTCGAAGCCCAGGGGAAACTTGCGCAAATCCGCGCCACACCAGTCCGACACGGCGGCGGTGGCGTACCCCTGCTGGCGCAGCATGGAAGGCAGGTCCGGCACGCGCAGTTCGGTGTCCGCATCGGCGATGAAGTTGTCGCGCACGCCGTGGTGATGCGGCCACATGCCCGTGAACAGGGAGAGCAGGCTGGGCGCGGTGCGCGCGCAGGGCACGAAGCACTGGCCGAACAGCGCCCCCCCGGCCGACAAGGCGTCAAGATTGGGCGTCAGCCGGCGGGCATGCCCGAGAGCGCCCAGCCGGTCCGCGCGCAGGGTGTCCGAACCGATCATCAGGATGTTCGGCCGTTCGCCGTCACCCGGCACGCACTGGGCCGGCAACGGCTCGCGCAGCCAGGTCGCCCACAGGTACACGCCCGCATAGGCGCACGTCACGCCCCAAAGAGCGGCCAGTTCGGCGAAGCGCTCCTGGTCCCACAGCCGCAGGGAGGCGGCGCCCAGCACGGCGGCCGCGCCGATCACCAGCAGGCCGAGCACGGCTTGCAGCCGCGACGGGCTCAAATGCCTCCATAACCCGTACAGACGGCTCGGCAACACGTTCAGCGAAGCGCAGATGCTCGCCGGCAGATACAGCAGATGCCGGCAGAACTGCACGCCCAGCACCAGCGCGATGCCGAGAACCGACGCCAGCGCCAGGAGCGGCGCCTCCGCCGTGCCCGCCAGCGCCACGACCAGGCCGGCATAGAGCACGCCGCCCAGTCCCGCCATCAGCGCCAGCAGCACCCAGGCCCAGAAGGTCAGGCGCAGCAGCGCCAGCACGGTATAGCGCGAGTAATGCGCGAGGATCTCCGCGCGCAGGCTGGGTCCGGTGCGGCTGAAACTGGCCAGGGAACTGCCCAGCAAGACCAGGCTGGCCAAGCCCGCCACCCCCAGCGGCGCCAGGCTCAGGGAGGCCATGTCGCTCAGCACGCCGCCCAGGTGCGCGCCGGCCAGGGCGAGGGCGGCGCCGATCAGGGCCAGGCCCAAGGCCCAGCGCGGCTCCTCGCGGTCGATGCGGCGGCGCAAGCCGTCCTGGTCGGCATCGCGGCGCATGGCGCTGATCTCCCCCAGGGTGGCCGCGCAACGCACCAGGTAAAAACGCGTTTTCCCCCAGTTCAGGGCGACCCCGGCGCCGTACTCCACCAGTTTGCGCCAGGCATAAAGCGGCACGCCGCGACCGGACAGATTGGAAAAGCGCACGCCCGCCCGCGAGCGCTGGAACGCCTTGCGCATCAGATAGCCCAGGCGCAGGCGTTCCTGGTCCACGTAGTGGTACTGCACGATGCGCGGCTCGTACACCAGCCGCTCGCCCTGGCGCAGGGCGCGCAGCATGTATTCGGTGTCCTCGCCGCCGCCCAGATCGTGCCCCTGCGGCCCCAGTTCCGTCGAGAACGCGCCGACCCGGCGCAGCGCGGCCACTTGCAGGATCTGGTTGCCGCCGCCGGGAATCGGTCCCTCGATGCCCAGCTCGCGGGGGGCCTCGCCGAATTCCTGGCGCGGGATCGGCAACGGATAAATGCGGTGCGGCCCGGTATCGTGCACCCAGGCCGGTTCGCTCCCATCCCAGTCCGGCAGGATGCGCCCGCACAGCATGCTGGCTCCGGCGTGGGTTTCCGCCGCGCGGGCGATTTCCACCAGAAAATCCTCCGCCACGCGGTGATCGTCGTCGACGATCGCCACCCAACCCGCCTCCAGCGCCGCCGCGCCCCGGTTCAGCGCGTGCGACTTGCCCGGCGTCGGTTCCGCCACCCAGCGCAGGGGCAGCCAGCATTTCGCATCGGCCCCGGCGACATAGTCGTCGAGCATGGCATGGGTGCGGTCCGAGCAGGCGTTGGGCACAACCAGGATGGACACCTCCCAGCCCGGCGGGCGGCGGGCAGCGTTCAGGGAGGCCAGAACCTTGGTGAGGAGATCGGCACGGTTGTGCGTGCAGATCAGGACGGTCAACAAGTGCATCTCAACTGCGCGGGTCTTGAGATGCCTTACGGGTGGCCCACAGCCCCTGGAAGGCGCCGATGAAGTGGCAGACGATCATTTGCCGGTTGAAGGCCTCGTCCTTGGGCTGGAACAACTTGCCCAGGGCCGCGCGGACAAGGGCACGCAGAAACTGAGGGAAAAGATAGA
>JBBIIR010000231.1:0-4214 GCA_037446455.1 Hydrogenophilales bacterium
GCTTGCCGGCCTCGTCGAGCAGGATGAGCTGCACCGCGTCGGCGCCGACGGCCTCGGTGACGTCGTTGGCGACGATCAGCGGCAGGTGCTTGCGCCGGCGCTTGAGTTCGGCGTATTCCTCCAGGTTCTCGCTCTCGGCGGCGAAGCCCACGCAGAAGGGCGGCTTCGGCCGGCTGCTGATGTTGGCCAGGATGTCCGGGTTGGGCGCCAGTTCCAGGGTGAGGATGTGGGCGTCCTTCTTGATCTTCTGCTCGCTGCGGTTGAGCACGTAGTAGTCGGCCACGGCGGCGACGCCGATGAAGATGTCGGCTTCATCCGCGGCGGCTTCCACCGCCGTCAGCATCTCCTGCGCGCTGCTCACCGCGACGGTTTTCGCTTCGCGCGGCGGCGCAAGGCAGGTGGGGCCGGACACCAGGGTGACTTCCGCGCCGGCCTCCAGGGCGGCGCGGGCCACCGCGTAGCCCATCTTGCCCGAGCTGGAATTGGTGATGCCGCGCACCGCGTCGATGGGCTCGAAGGTGGGGCCGGCGGTGATGAGCACTTTCAGCCCGGTCAGGCGCTTGGGCTGGAAGCGGGCGTCCAGGGCCTCCAGCAGCATCTCGGGTTCCAGCATGCGGCCGAAGCCCACCTCGCCGCAGGCCTGCTCGCCGCTATCCGGGCCCAGCAGGGTAACGCCGTCGGCCTGGAGTTGCGCGGCGTTGCGTTGCGTCGGGGGCGCCTCCCACATCTGCCGGTTCATCGCCGGCGCCAGCAGCAGGGGGCAGTCGCGCGCCAGGCAGAGGGTGGAGAGCAGGTCGTCGGCGCGGCCGTGGGCCAGCTTGGCCATGAAGTCGGCGGAGGCGGGGGCCACCAGGATGGCCTCGCTGCCCCGGGTCAGGTCGATGTGCGCCATGCCGTTGTCCACCCGCTCGTCCCACAGGTCGGTGAACACCGGGTGGCCGGTGATGGCCTGGAAGGTGGCGGCGCCGACGAAGTGCCGCGCCGCCTCGGTCATCACCACCTGCACGTCGAGGCCGTCCTTGACCATCAGCCGCGCCAGTTCCGCCGCCTTGTAGGCGGCGACGCCGCCGGTCACGCCGAGCACGATGCGTTTGAGTTCCATGTCTTGTCCCGTCAGGCGTCTTCGAACACCGCGTCCAGGCCGGCGCTGAAATCCAGGCTCTTGAGGATCAGGCCTTTTTCGCTCTCGCTCGCGGCCAGCAGCCAGTCGCCGTTGTCCATGCGGCGGAATACCTCCACGCGTCGATGTTCCGGGTCGATCAGTGCGTATTCCCGCAGGCTGTCCAGCTGGCGGTAATAGACGAACTTGTCGCCCCGGTCATAGCCGGCGGTGCTGTCCGAGAGGACTTCGACGATCACCTGGGGGTGCTGCATGGTCATGTCGGCCTTGAGGTCGTCCGGGTGGCAGGTGACCAGCACGTCCGGGTAGAACACCGCGTCGGCGCTTTCCACCTCCAGCTTCATGTCGACCATGAAGGCGCGGCATGGGCCGCCGCGCAGGTGTTCCTTCAGGCGGGCGGCGATGTTGAGGGTGACGGTGACGTGGATGCGCCGCGCGCCCACCATGGCGAACACCTTGCCTGCGACGAATTCATGCTTGTCGGGCTGCTGGTTCTCCCACGCGATGAACTCCGCGCGGGTGAGACGGGTTTGCGGTTGTGGCAGTCCCATGGCCGGGCCTCCCGGATACCTTGAACGGACGGATTGTAGGCCACCGCCGCTAGCCGGCGTAGCCCAGTCTAGCCGAGATGCGCCGCGCCGCTTCCCGCACCAGCGGCACCCACTCCGGCCGGCGCCGCTCCATCGGAGCGGACACCGACAGGCCGGCCACCGCCGCGCCGGCGGCGTCGCGCACCAGGGCGCCGATGCAGCCGACGCCCAGTTCCGCCTCTTCGTCGTCGAGAGCGTAGCCGCGCGCGGCGCAGGCGCCCACGTCTTCCAGCAGGCTTTGCAGGTCGGCGCGGGTGTTGGCGGTGTAGGACGGAAGCCGGGTGCGTTTCGCGTAGTCGCGAATGGCGGCGGCGCCGACCTCGCCGAGCATGAGCTTGCCCACGGCGGTGACGTGCAGGGGGGCGCGGCTGCCCACCACCTGTTCCACCCGCATCATGCGGTTGGGGGTGAGCCGTTCGACGTAGACCACTTCGTCGCCCTGGCGCACGGTGAGGTTCACCGTTTCGCCCACCTGGTCGCGCAGCCAGGTCATTTCCGGCCTGGCCATGGCGCGCACGTCCTGCCCCACCCGCGCCTTGGCGGCGAGGCTCAGCAGATGGGGGCCAAGGCGGTAGTGGCCCTGCTCGTCGCGCGCCACGAAGTCATGCTCGATGAGGGCGGCGAGGATGCGGAAGGCGGTGGAGGGGTGCAGGCCGGTTTCCGCCGCCAGCACCTTGAGGGAGGCGCCGCCATCCTCGGCGGCCAGCGCGTCGAGCAGGGCGGCCATGCGGTCGATGACCTGGATGGAGGAAATTTTGGTTGTGTCCATATTTCACATTATGAAATCAAAACTGCATTGTGAAAAGTTGAACGATTAAGTAGAGTATTTCCATCCCCATCGAACCCGTGGAGTTCCACCATGATCGCAGCCACCCAAGCCGCCGAAATCGCTCCCGCCTTCTGCGCAGGCATCCAATACTTCGGGCCCGCCTGGCCCGGCTTCGAGACGCATGGCGCGCAGCCCGCCATCGCCGAGGGCAGGCAGGCCATCGCCGGCGCCAACGCCCCCGGCGCCGCCTACCAGACCCTGCTGGCCGCCGACGCCCTGCGCTACCTGACGCTGCAGGTCTGCGGCGCCAAGGCTTCCGGCCACCCGGGCGGCTTCGCTTCCAGCGCCGAGGCCTATGCTTCGCTGGTCATGCTGGGCCACACCAACATCGTCACGGAAGTGGGCCACCACGCCCCCGGCTTCTACTCCGCCATGTTCCTGGACCGCTCGCTGGAGGACATGGGCATCCACACGGTGCAGCAGATGCGCGACCGCTTCCGGGAAAAGCATGGCCTCTTGGGCCACCTGTCCGGCGCCATTCCCGGCCTGCTCGCCCCCGCCGGCCCGCTGGGCCAGGGCCAGCATTTCGCCATGGCCGGCGCCCTGCTGCATCCCGGCGTGCTGTTCCCGGTCACCATCGGCGACGGCGGCATGGGCGAGCCCTACGTGCTGAATGCCATGATGCACTTCAACACCGCCTACCCGAAGGCGACCAACTATCTGCCGGTGCTGATCTGGAACGGCTACAGCCAGGAGCACCACGCCATGTGTTCCACCTGGAGCAACGAGCGGATGACCGCCTACTGGAAGGGCCACGGCTTCGAGAGCGTGTTCCTGGTGGATGCCAAGCAGTTCGACGACCAGGATCAGGCGGGCGCCTACGTCGACAGCACCGCGTTCTCCTTCGACCGCCGCCTGGCCTTCGCCGCGGCCGTGCTGCAGGCCGCCGACCATGCCGCCAGGCAGGCCCTGTCGGGCCGCCGCGCGGTGCTCATCGTCAAGCAGTTGAAAGGCGCCGGCGTGCACAAGCTGGGCGCCAAGGCGCACAACCTGTATCCCGCCGACACCCTCGATGCCGAGCCCATTGTCGAGGGCCTCAAGCGCCGCGCCCTGAGCCCGGAGGCCTGGCAACGGGTGCGCGACAACTTCTCGCGCGCCGGCGGCGGCCCGGCCGCGAAGACCGTGGTCACCGAGCACATGCTGAACATCGCGCCCCTGCCGGCACTGCCCATGCGGGAGTTCGCGCAGGGTGACAAGCAGGTGCCCGCCACCGCCTTCGGCGCCCTGGTGGCGGCCGTAGGCCAGGCCGATGCCCGCTTCGTGGTGACCAACGCCGACGGCAACGAGGCCAGCGCCATGGCCAACATCAACCAGGCGCTGAAAATCCGCCACCCGGTGGAGGACGCCCTCTACCACCAGGCGCCCGGCGGCCAGGTCTACGAACCGCTCAACGAGGACGCCTGCGCCGGTCTCGCGGCGGGCCTGGCCCTGTTCGGCGCCCGCTCCGTGTGGCTGTCTTACGAGAGTTTCGCCATCAACGGCTGGCCCATCGTGCAGACCGTGACCCAGGCCATGGCGGAATTGCGCCGCAAGACCCCGTCCTTCGTCTGCATGTTCACCGCCGGCGCCCTGGAGCAGGGCCGCAACGGCTGGACCCACCAGCGCCCGGAGATCGAGAACTACTTCGCCGCGCAGATGCGCAACGGCAACGTCTATCCGCTGTTCCCCTGCGACG
>JBBIIR010000232.1:0-4200 GCA_037446455.1 Hydrogenophilales bacterium
CGACGTGCTGTTCCAAGGCGGCATCGGCCGCACCGACTTTCCGCGCGGCGACCACCAGGCCCTGCTGCACGCCATCCGGCACAAGCTGTTTCCGCTGGGCGACGATGTCGCCTTCGTGCCCGGCCATGGGCGCATGAGCACCTTCGGCCGGGAACGCCTGCACAATCCCTTCGTCGCTGAGGGGGCCTGAACGCCGGACACCGGCATAAAAAAGCCGGACCGAAGTCCGGCTTTTTCGTGGCGCGAAAGACTCAGCCGACCTTGGCTTCGTCGGTACGCTTGGCGCCGGTGTTGTCCACCCAGGTCACCGATACGGTGTCGCCGGACTTGGCGCCCGCCACCCGGAAGTGCAGGTAGGGGTTCTTGCTCAGGCCGCCGCCCCACTGGGCGTCGAGAACCTGCCTGCCGCCCAGCGTCGCGGTCACCGTGATGATGTGGTGCGCCGGCACCATCTGTCCGGTCTTCGCGTCCTTGCGCAGGCCGTTTTCCATCGGGTGGTTCATCAGGCACTTCACGTCGGCGGCACCGCCAACCATGCTCGCGCGGATCCTCATGGGTTCTGCCATTTTGCTTCTCCTGTTGGTTTCAATCGGTCGTCGGGTTCAGCGGGCTTCGATCAGCCGCCGCAGCCGCCAATGGTGACCTTCACTTCCTTGCTGGCCCTGTAGACCTTGCCGCCCGCCTTGACGATGGCGGTAACGTTGGAGGTGGAGCCCATCTTGATGCGCGTGGAGACAAAGCCTTCCGCGCCGTTCATCAGCTTGAAGTCGGCGATCAGCGGCAGCGCGTTCTTCTCGGCGACGATGCCGATCGATTCCGTGCCGGCGATCCTGGAGCTGATCTCGACCGGCACCACCGCGCCGTTCTCGGCAATGTCCGGCGCCTTGACGCTGACGTCGCCGCTGGCGACGGCGCCGCCACCGCCGATCGAGGCCAGCGCGGCGTTCAGATCCTTGGCTTCGAAGCCGGCCTTGTTCCAGTTCGCCAGCGCCATGCCGGGCTTCAGCAGGCCGGCCATGACCGCCACACTGACCACGGTGGTGGCGCCGGCTCCCTTCAGTACGTTCCTGCGCAGATTGTTCATGCAAATCTCCATAACGTTGGTTCCAGGTTATGCCCGTTCCGGCCTCGCGACCGGTGACGATGACATTCAACGAGCGCTTAATTAAACGCCAATCAGACGCCCCGGGTGTACATGTACGCCTGATATTTTTTGACTAGCGCGTCCCAGTAATAAGGACGTCCGTCGAACTCGAACAATGACACGAACAAACCCGTTTTGTCATGATGCAAATCATGTTTCCGGGCTATATAAGAAGCCCCTAACGGACATGACTTTGAGAAGACGCCCCGAAGCATGTAAGTCATGCCCGTTCCCCTCCCTTGCAGGGCGCGCCCCGGACTGCATTCCGGGGCCGTTCGGCGGGCGCGGAGCATGCTCCGCGAACCCACCGCCTCACCCCCCAGCCCCTCTCCCGCCTGCGGGAGAGGGGAGCTTATAGAAGTCGCCGTGCGACTTTCACACTAATTCAGTTGCAGACGGACGCCGAAAGGTACCGGGGCCTTGCCCTTGACCAGCCACACCACCGGGATGCCCGGATCCCGTTCGGGAAAGGCGCCTTCCGCGTCGGTGAAATAGACCACCAGATCGGGCCCCAGGTTCTCACGCCGCAACCATTCGAATAGCGGACGGAAATCCGTGCCGCCGCCGCCCGACAGCGCCTCCGGCAGCTCCAGGGTTTGCCACATGGCATAGCGCCAGGGCCCGGCCGGATCGAGCTTGTCGTCGCAGGCATGCAGGGTGACCTCGGCGCGCGCCTGGGCCTTGAGGGCATCGACCTCGCCGAGGAATTCCCGCAGTTCCTCGCGCGTCACCGAGCCGCTGGTGTCCAGGGCCACGACCACGTTGACGCCCTGGCTGTAGAGGCGCGGCATCAGCGCGTCGCCCTCGCGCCGCGAGGTGCGCTGGAAACTGTAGTCGTCACGCGCCACGTTCATCATGTAGCGGGCGAGCAGGGCGCGCCAGGGCAGTTGCGGCGACAGCAGGTCGTCCACCATCCTCTGCATGGACGCCGACAGCTTGCCGGCCTGGCGCGCGGCCTGGGCGGCGGCGGCCAGCCGGCTCTTCCACTGCTCGTCGAGCTTGTCCGGGTTGGTCGGGGGCGGCGGCGGTTGCGGATTCTCGGCGGATTGCCCGGCCTCATCCCGGTCTTCGGCCGAGTTCGCGCCGGCGTCCCGGCCTTCGTTCGATGCGCCTTCGGACTCGCCTTCCTGGCCCTCTCCTTCGCTTTGTTCGCGTTCCTCGGGCTCGCCCTCGCCGCCCTCGCTGGAGCTGTTGTCGAACAGGTGGGTGTCCTGCGTTTCCTCCGGCGGATCCTCGTGCAGCAGCGGGTAGATCTCCTCCGCCGTCAGGCCGCGATAGCCGGCGCTCATCAGGGCGTTGTCCGGCGGCTGCATGCGTTCCTCGTCGAGGATCATGTTCACCGCGTAGTCGCAGGCCACGTCCCAGCGGTGCTTCCGCCGGTGGTTGCGGCGGGCGAAGTGGGACAGGGCGCAGTGCATGGCCTCGTGCGCCAGCACGAACTGGGTCTGCTCCAGGGTCAGGCGGGCGATGTAGGCGGGGTTGAAGTAGAAGTTGCGGGCGTCGGTGGCGGTGGTCTTGCACCACTGGGCGTCCGCGGCCTTCAGCGGCAGATGCATGACCAGGGAACCCAGGAAGGGCTTTTCCAGGATCAGCCGGGTGCGCGCGGCGGCGAGCTTGGTTTCGAGTTGGGCGAGGTCAGTCATATACGGCCTTCAGGAGTGCGGCAGCATCGGGGTATGACATCAACCGGAGGTGGGTGGCCGCAAAGTCGGCCTGTGCTCCTTGAAGCCCCCCTGCCCCCCTTTTCCAAAGGGGGGAAAACCGTCGCCCGCCTCACGCCTCACGCCTCACGCCGACGGCTTGAAGTCGTAGAGCATCAGCTCCGCGACGCTGTTGGCCCAATCGACGAACTCGGGCACGGCGAACAGGGGCTTGCCCACCGCCCGGTGCAGGTCGGTGACCAGCATGACGCCCATCTCCCGCTGCGGATAGCGGCGGGCGTACTTGAGGATGTTGGACAGCTTGCCCACATCCCCCGCGGATTCCTTCGCCCGTCGCACCAGCGCCGCGGCGACGCCGTATTGCAGGTCGATGCCCTTGGGCACGTCGCCGACGCTGCCGTCGAGGATGCCGTCGATGTCCGGCAGGTTCTCCAGGTTGTCGATGAAGGCCTTCAACTCGACGCCGCAGGCCTGGCCGACGCAGGCCTGCAGGGCATCGCCGAGCAGGTCCGGGCGCTCGCCGAACTTCCGCAGGGCGCGGTGCGCGTATTCCCAGGAACGCGGACTGGGAAAGGCCACCGGATTGTGGGCCGCGTCATAGTGGAACAGCAGGTCGGGCCGGAAACGCAGGAAGCCGAGGATGCGCGCGTCCATGCCGGCATGCAGCGCCCAGCTGATCCAGTCGTCGAGGTTCGGCTCCACCTCGTAGTGGGTGAAACGGTTGGCCAGCGGCGCCGGCATGGCGTAGGTGACGCCGCGGTCGCCCTGGCGGTTGCCGGCGGCGAAGATGGCCCAGCCGTCGGGGATGACGTACTCGCCCAGGCGGCGGTCGAGGATGAGCTGGTAGGCGGCGGCGGACACCGTCGGCGGCGCGGCGTTGATCTCGTCGAGGAAGAGGATGCCGGCCGGGCCGTGGCGCTTCGCGTCCGGCAGCATGGCCGGTACCGACCATTCGACGTTGTCGCCCTTGCGGAAGGGGATGCCGCGCAGGTCGGTGGGTTCCATCTGCGACAGGCGCAGGTCGATGAGCGGCGCGCCATGATGCCGGGCGATGCCGGCGATGATCTGCGACTTGCCCACCCCCGGCGACCCCCACAGCATGACCGGCGTGTGTTGTCCGTCCGCGCAGCTCATGAACTCACGGTCGAGGATGGTTTCGATATGGGAGGGACGCATGATTCGGTGTCTTCTTCAGGTTATACAAGCTCGTCCTGGTAGGCGTCGCCGCCGGCCAGGGCTTCTTCCATGCGCGCCGCCACCAGGGCGGCCTGGATGCGCTCCGCCTCCAGCGCGGGAGGCAGCAGATAGCGCACCCGCGCCAGCCAGTGGGGCTTCTCGCAGGCCTGGAGTTCCAGCCGGCGTCGGCTTGCTTCGCTCAGGCGCGGCCATAACAGC
>JBBIIR010000233.1:0-4175 GCA_037446455.1 Hydrogenophilales bacterium
CGCTACACCCATCTGACCGACCAGACCCGGCACCACGCCATCGACCGCATCAACGGCCTGATGGCCGGCTTCCACCTGACCTGGGGGCAGGTCAAATGATCCGGCTCGCGCACCTCATCGACGCCTTCGGCGCCGACTTTCGCGCACAGTACCAAGACCGCCTCACGGCCGACCACCTGCGCGCACTCGCGGCGATGAAGCATTGCCGCACCGAGGCCAGCCCCAAGATGCAGGTCGCCTGCACCGCGTGCGATCATCGATGCTTGGTGCCCCACTCCTGCGGTCACCGCCATTGCCCGCATTGCCAGCACCACGAGAGCCAGCAATGGCTGGAACGGCAAATACAGCGGCTGGTGCCGGCGGACTATTTCCTGATCACCTTCACCCTGCCGGCCGAATTCCGGGGCTTGGCCGCCGCCCAGCCACGCATCACCTACGATCTGCTGATGAAGAGCGCCTGGGAGACGGTACGCACCTTCAGCCGGAATGATCGGCAGTTGGCCGGCACGCCGGGGGCGATTGCCGTGTTGCACACCCATACGCGCCGGCTCGACCATCACCCGCATGTGCATCTGGTGGTGCCGGCGGCGGCGGTCGATGACGAGAAACGGCGCTGGCGCACCAGGCGGCGCCGGGGCAAGGGCTACCTGTTCAACCACAAGGCGCTGGCGAAGGTGTTTCGGGCCAAGGTGCTGGCAGGCATGACGGCGGCGGGGCTGAGGCTGCCCGAGCGCTATCCGGCCGACTGGGTGGTGGATTGCAAAGCGGTGGGCACGGGCGCCTCGGCGCTGATCTATCTCGGCCGCTATCTGTACCGGGGCGTGATCCGGGAGGAGGATATCGTGTCCTGCGAGAACGGCCAGGTGACGTTCCGTTATCGCCATGCCAAGACGGGACGGATGGAACAGCGGACGGTGGCCGGCGCGGATTTCCTCTGGCTGGTGCTTCAGCATGTGCTGCCGAAGGGGTTTCGACGGGCGCGCAATTTCGGCTTTCTGCATCCCAACTGCAAGCGCTTGATCGCCTTGCTGACAAAGAAGGGCTAGCAGCCATACAGCATCCACCAGACATGCAGGGCGGGGCCGGGCGGCCCGCCCGCGGCCAGGCCCGCGCCGCCGGCCGCGCGCAGATGCATGTCCAGCAACCACCAGAGCATGACCAGGACGACCTGCACCGCACCGGGCAGAAAGAGCACACGATGCGGCGCGGCGGTGTAGGTAATCCAGAGACGGGGCATGGCGGACGACGGTGGATGCGGACGCGCCAGTGTCGGGGTCGCCCGGCGGGCGGGCCTTGACGGACATCAAGCGCCGCCGCCGCGCGGGGTTCAGCGCAGCGGCGCCGGCTCCGGCCTCCAGCTCAGCTTGCAGTCGTGCTCGTAGCCGGGGACGCTGGCGTCCTCTCCGGCGGGACGCTCGCGCACCTCGCAGTCGAGGATGATGGGCAGCGGGCCGGGGCAATCGCAGTGGTAGCGCTCCACCATGGTCTGGTCCTTCACCGTGATGCCGCGCTGCCGTTCCAGGCGCAGCAGGCGCTCGACCAGGCTGCCCTTTTTCGCCTCCAGGGCGCCCTGGTTGACGCGCTCGAAATACACCGAGCGCGGTTCGAAGCCGTTGCGTACGCGCACCGGGTTCTCGTAACGCTCGACGGTGCGCGCCTCGCCCAGCAGGCTGCCGCCGCTGGCGGGATCGCCATAGCGGGTATGGCCGAATTCGTGGGAAAGGATGGCGTGCGGATCGACCAGCTCGTTGCTGGCCGGGAACTTGCAGCGCAGGCCGCCGTCGCCCAGGCCGATGGCGCCCGGATGGGCCATGGCGCCGGGGCCGGCGTAGCCGGAGAACTTGAAGACACTGGCATCGCCGGAGAACAGCCCCTTGTCGCTCAGCTTGCCGGTGAGCAGCCGCGACAGGGGTGGCATGCGGCCCGACTTGACGGAACGCGCCCACAGCGCCCGGTCGTACTCCAGGTAGCCCTGGTTGAACAGGCGCAGGGTGTCGTCCGCCACCTCGCGCAGCCACACGGCGCCGGCATCGGCCAGGGCGAAGCGTTGCAGCAATTCCGTCTGCGGCTTGGCCAGGGGCAGGCCGCGCGGATGCGCCTCGCCCTTCTTCGCCATGTTGAGCTTGCGTGCCAGCGCCCAGTGTTCGGCCCGGCGCGCCTGTTCCTCCGCCGCGTCACGCGGCGGCTGCGACGCGCGGCCGGCCTGGGGCCGTCCCTCGGCGTCGCAGTACAGGACGATGGCGCCGCCCGCCTGCCAGGGCGCATCGAGTTCGCGCTCCAGGTCAACCTGTTGGCGTTGCGCAGGCGGCGGAGCGACCTCCGCCGGCCGGGGCGGACAGGCGGCCCAGGCCGGCGACGCCAGCAGGGCCGGGAACAGCAGGAAATACGGGACGGCGAAGGGCATGGCGGCACCCGTTTCAAGTTGGATACGGGGATGCTGATGCAGGCATGTTACCCCCGTGCTCCACCCCTAACGGACATGACTTTGAGAAGACGCCCCGAAGCATGAATACCCTGAAGGGCATATAAGTCATGCCCGTTTCCCTCACCCCCAGCCCCTCTCCCGCCTGCGGGAGAGGGGAGCTTCGAGAAGTCGCCGTGCGACTTTCACACTAATTCGGCATGCCGGAAACAATCGACGGTGTGGTCGTTGACCATGCCGGTGGCCTGCATGTGGGCATAGACGATGGTGGAGCCGACGAACTTGAAGCCGCGCTGCTTCAGGTCCTTGCCGATGCGGTCGGACAGCGGCGTGCTCGCCGGCACCTGGCCGAGGTCGCGCCAGGCGTTCTGGATGGGCCGGCCATCGACGAAACGCCAGAAGTAGGCATCCAGGCCACCGAAGGCCTCGCGCACCGCCAGGGTGGCGCGCGCGTTGACGATGGCCGCCTCGATCTTCAGCCGGTTGCGCACGATGCCCGTGTCCGCCAGCAGACGGGCCACGTCCGCCTCGCCGTAGCGCGCCACCCGCTCCGCGTCGAACTGCGCGAAGGCGCGCCGGTAGCCTTCCCGCTTCTTCAGGATGGTGAGCCAGGACAGACCGGCCTGCGCCCCCTCCAGAATCAGGAATTCGAACAGGCGGCGCTCGTCGTGCAGCGGCACGCCCCACTCGCGGTCGTGGTAGTCACGGTAGAGCGGATCGGCGCCGCACCAGGCGCAACGCGGCGGCCCGCTCACCCGCGGCCCCCACGCAAAAGAGCGGGTTCGCGGAGGAGTCCGGAGATTCGACAGGCCCATGCGGTTACGCTCATGCCTGCATTGTCCGGCAGCCTGTGCCGCACGGCGAGACTGCCGGCTCCGAGCAAACAACACGCCGCAAGCGCTGCGTGCACTGTATTGCTGATGCGACAAAGCTGCATGCCCACCCCACATTTTTTGACCTGGATCAATTCTGTGCCTCACCTGAGCAAATTGCACGGGTATATTAGCACTCACTGATATTTAGTATTTTTCAACTACCTGGAAAGGAAATGCCATGCGTACCGTTACTTTGATCGCCATCGCGCTCTTGTCCCTGCCGGTGCATGCCGGCAAGACCAGTACCTTCGACACCCACTGCGTCGAAAGCGAAAGCGCCATCCGCTCGGTGAACGCCGCCGCCGTCGATCCCAAGCCGGGCATCACCGGCGAGGTCTGCCACATGGGCCAGCTCAGCGCCGAGGACATGTCCTACGTCGAGGCCGTGCAACCCACCCTGGCGCAGCCTCTCGCCGCCGCCGTGATCGAGGGCGAGGTTTGCCAGTACGGCCAGCTCACCCCGCACGACCTCTCCTTCGTCGAAGCCGTGCAGCCGGCCCACGCGGTGAAGCGCCTGCGCAGCCTGTAATCACCTTCCACGCTTTGCGAAACGGCATGCCCGCGGGCATGCCGTTTCTGTTTGCGCTAACGGACATGACTTTGAGAAGACGCCCCGAAGCATGAAAGTCATGCCCGTTTCCCTCACCCCCAGCCCCTCTCCCGCTCGCGGGAGAGGGGAGCTTCAAGAGTCGCTGACGCGACTTTCACGTTAACGGATGACGCACCGCCCGCCTAGTGGTCCACCTCGTGCAACACGCCGCCGCGCGCCAGGGTCCACAACAGGGCGTGCACGGCGTCGCGCAGCACGGCATGTTCGGGCGGCGGCAGACCTTCGGCGGCCAGGCGGTCGGACAGCCAGGCGGTCAGCCCGTCGAGGA
>JBBIIR010000234.1:0-4175 GCA_037446455.1 Hydrogenophilales bacterium
CTCCTCCTTGCCGAGGGCCTGATAGTGACCCATGAACAAGACCTCGAGTTCGTCGATCACCTCGGCGGCGGGTTTGCCATGCACCAGATGCTTGGTCATGCAGGCGGAGGTGTCGTGCAGGATCTTCGCCCGGTCCACCATGGGATAGGTCGCCCGCAGGCGCTGGATGGCCTTGACCACGCTCTCCTTGTCCGGGCGGGGGATGGGCAGGGGCAGCGTGGGCGCCTCGGGCCGCTCGGGCGCGGCGCGGTTCAGCAGGAATTCCGCGTAATCCAGCAGGCCGGCCCGCCGGCCGTCGTCGAGCGCCCGGTACAGGCGCAGCAGGCGCCGCTCGTCCGCCGTCATGCGCGCAACCGGCTGACCGTATATTCCTTGAGAAGCGAACTGCTGCCGAGGAAATCCAGGAAGGCCTGCAGCAGCTTGCTGCGGAACTTCTCCGGCGGATAGACCAGGGAGAGCTGGCGCCGCAGCGGCGGGGCGAGGGGAATGGCGACCAGTTCGCCCAGCTTCACCTCCTTCGCCACCGTCGTGCTGGACACCACCGCCACGCCCAGGCCGGCCGCCACGGCGCCCTTCACCGCCTCGCGGCTGCCCAGTTCCATGACCAGGTTGATCTCGTCCAGGCAGACGCCGTTCATCTTGAAGAAATCGTCGATGCATTCGCGCGTGCCGGAACCGGATTCGCGGCTGATGTAGGGATGCGCGGCCACCTGCTTGGGGCTTGCGCTGGCTAGATTGGCGAGGTCGGAAAACGGGGCGCAGATCATCACCAGTTCATCCTCGCAGCACACCTGGGTGATGAGGTTGGGATGATGCGAGGGCGATTCGATCAGGCCCATGTCGAGGGTGTGATCGGTCACCTTGTTTTCGATGGTTTCCGAGTTGGCCACGGTCAGGCGCGCCTGGGTTTCCGGATGCAGCCGCTTGAACTCGCCGAGCAGGCGGGGAAGCATGTATTCGGCGATGGTGGTGGAAGCGCCGATGAGCAGGGGGCCGCTGACCTGACCGGTGAGCTCGGAAATGCGCGCTTCCATCTCGCCGGTGAGGTTGAGGATGCGCTCGGCGTAGTCCAGCGCCAGTTCGCCCGCGGGCGTCAGGGAAATGCGGCCGTGCGAACGCTCGAACAGGCGGGTGTTGAAGTGCTCCTCCAGCTGCTTGACCTGGAAGGTCACCGCCGGCTGCGTCATGAACAGCAACTCCGCAGCCTTGGTAAAGGACAGTTGCTTGGCAACGGTATGGAACACCTGTAAGCGACGGTCAGCCATTTTTTATGCGGAGATAAATTTTAGTTATGTGATTCAATCATAATTTTCTTATCAATGACAGTCCGAAGCCCATCCCCGACAGCATTTTCATGGCCGGCGCGGCATGCGAGAAAGAGCCCGTATTCACGCTTCGCGGGTAGTCGCCTCGCGGGCGCCATGTTATAAGGCGCCACCCATTCCGCCCCGCGGCCCGCAGGTCCGCAGGTCCGCATGAATCGCGGCTTTTACATCATCCTCACGGCGCAGTTCTTTTCAGCCCTGGCTGACAATGCCCTGCTGTTCGCCGCCATCGCCCTGCTCATGGAATTGTCCGCACCGGACTGGCATACGCCGCTGCTGCAGCAGTTCTTCGTGATCTCCTACATTCTGCTCGCGCCTTTCGTCGGGCCCTTTGCCGACGCCCTGCCCAAGGGACGGGTGATGTTCATCTCCAACCTGGTCAAGATCGTCGGCTGCCTGGCCATGCTCCTGGGCATGCCGCCGCTGTATGCCTACGCCATCGTCGGCTTGGGCGCCGCCGCCTACTCGCCCGCCAAGTACGGCATCCTCACCGAATATCTGCCGCCTTCCCTGCTGGTGAAAGCCAACAGCTGGATGGAAGGCGCCACCGTGGCGGCCATCGTGCTCGGCGCCATCATCGGCGGCCTGCTGATCCATCCGAAGATTGCCGGCGCACTGCTCGCATCCTGGTCTCTGGACGCCCATCTAAGCGTGCCGGAACTGGCGATCTCATTCATTTTGCTGCTGTACATCGTCGCCGCCTGGTTCAACTATTTCATACCCGCCCTACCCATCGACCACAAGGTACCCAGGAAAAACCCCATCTACCTGATCCACGACTTCTGGCATGTCTTCAAGCTACTGTGGAAGGACCCACTGGGACAGGTGTCCCTGGCGGTCACCACCCTGTTTTGGGGCGTGGGGGCGACGCTGCGCCTGGTGGTGCTGGCCTGGGCGGCCTTCAACCTGAACTATGACCTGGCGCAAGCTACCCAACTCACCGCCGTGGTGGCGGTGGGCATCGCGGTGGGCGCCGCCGTCGCCGGCAAGTACGTGAAGCTGGAAACCTCCGTGCGGGTGCTGCCGGCCGGCATTTTGCTGGGGCTCATCGTCATCACCATGGTGTTCGTGACCAACTGGCTGGTTGCCCTGGCCATCCTCTTCGTCATCGGCGCCCTCGCCGGCTTCTTCGTGGTGCCCTTGAACGCCCTACTGCAGCATCGCGGCCACCTGCTCATGGGCTCCGGCCACTCCATCGCCATCCAGAACTTCAACGAGAACATCGGCATCCTCGTGCTGCTCGGCGCCTATGCCCTGATGGTCGGGCAAGGCATGCACATCCACTGGATCATCGTCAGCTTCGGTGTCTTCATCAGCCTGGCCATGACGGTCATCTGGCGCCGCCACCACAACGACAAGGTGCAGTAGGACAGCCCGTGCTTTCGCGTCGATAAGTATTACGTATTATGTTTTATTCCTAACCTCGAATACGATGCGCGCATTCCACCCATCCATTGCATCGATGTTCCGTGTCCTGTTCTTCGTCCTGATTGCTCTGCTGTCCATGCCCCTCCTGGCTCATGATTTGTGGATCGAGCGGGACGCCCATATTCATACCCTGGCTTACGGCCACGAACGCTCCGCCCACGAAGGCGCCAAGCGCCTGGAATACCGGGCGGACACCGTCAGGGCGGCCGGTTGCTACGACGTCGCCGGCCGCGAGCAGCCGGCGGAGCGGAGCAAGACCTCTCCGGTGACGCTGAGAGGCGATTGCGCCGCCAGCTGGTTCCTGGTTTCCAGCGGTTACTGGAGCAAGACCCCCTACGGCACCAGGAACCTGCCCAAGAGCGAGGCGGGCGCGGTCCTCGACAGCTGGCTGTCGGTGGAGGCCATCAAGCGCATCGACCAGTGGGGCGAGGCCCTGGCCAGACCCCTGAGCCGGGACCTGGAACTGGTGCCCCTGGCGAATCCGCTCAGTCTGAAGACCGGCGACAAGCTGCGCCTGCGCGCCTATTTCCAGGGCAAGCCGGCGGCCGGTGTCACCGTCGCCTATTTCGGCAAGCCGCGCGGCATCACCGATGCCGACGGCACCATCAACATCCGCTTGCAAAATCCAGGCTTCCAACTCGTGCAAGGCAGCCTGGAATTTCCGCTCAACGACGGCAAGGCCGACAAGGCCATCCACGCCAGCAGCCTGCAGCTCGAAATCCGATGAGCGCGCGGACTTTGCTCGCGGCGTTGTTCTGCCTGTTCGCGGCATGGCCGGCGCAGGCCCACGATCTTCAGCACAGCGTGGACGGGGCGCCGGCGATCGTCATCAAGCTGTTCTACCTGGACAACCATCCCTTCGCCTTCGAGGCCTACGAGATCTACCGGGAGGGTGAAAAGCTGCCCTATCAGGTCGGCCGCACCGATAGCCAGGGTCGCATCGCCTTCCTGCCCGACCGGGCCGGAGTCTGGCGCGTGAAGGCCTTTTCCGAGGACGGCCACGGCGTCGATTTCAAATTGGAAACGGATGCCGCGACCGCCCTGACGGGCTCCGAAAAACCCGCCTTCGAACGCCATGGCCGCGTCGCCGTGGGCGTGGCGATCATCCTGGGCCTGTTCGGCCTGCTCAGCCTGTACGCAAGAAGAAAGAAGCCGCAATGAAATCCGCATGCCATCTCGCCCTCGCCCTTGCCGCCGTCGGCAACACCGCTCTGGCCCACCACGGCATGCCCACCCTGGGCGCGATTTCCCTGGACGGGCCGGGCGCGTCGGTGGAAACCTCCGCCTCCGCCACGCTTGGCCAGGGCTCCTGGCTGGTTTCCCTGAAGATGGACCATGCGAAGTTCGAGACCGGCCGGACTCCGCCGCCGGACCAGAACGCCGAAAGCGAATACAACCAGTACTGGCTGCTGACCCTGGGCT
>JBBIIR010000235.1:0-4175 GCA_037446455.1 Hydrogenophilales bacterium
TGGCATCCATGCTGTCGTGGACCAGTTGCCGTTCCTCGATGAGATCCTGGAGGTGGCCGCGGTCGAGGGCGCTGTCGAGGACACGGTCGAGGTAGGCCTTGACCTCGGGCTGCTCGCCATAACGGATGGCGTCGATGAGCAGGTCGCGCAGGGAGCGGATGCGGCCGTTGGACTCGAACATGAGCTTGCCGAGCACGTCGAACACCTGGCCGCCCAGGGCCTGGCGCGCCTGTTCCAGCTTCTCAAGTAGGCGGCGGTAGACGTCGCCCTCGCGGGTTTCCTCGGCGACCAGGTTCCAAAGGTGGCAGACCTCGGTCTGGCCGATGCGGTGGATGCGCCCGAAGCGCTGCTCGATCCGGTTGGGGTTCCAGGGCAGGTCGTAGTTGACCATGAGGTGGGCGCGCTGCAGGTTGATGCCCTCGCCGGCGGCGTCGGTGGCCAGCAGGACCTTCACGTCCGGGTGATGCTTGAAGGCTTCCTGGGCCTTGAGGCGTTCCTCGCGGCCGGTGCCGCCGTGGATGATCACCACCGCGTCCTGGCGCCCGAGCAGCGAGGCGATGCGGCCTTCGAGGTAGTTCAGGGTGTCGCGATGCTCGGTGAAGATCACCAGTTTCTGGTGGACGGAGGGCTTGGGCGGCGGCACCGTCGCGGTGCCATAGCGGGCGTCGGGCTGGCGCGCCTGCAGGCCGTTGTTGCCGATGATGCCCGCGGGCGTGAAGATTTCCCCCAGCAGGCTGGCCAGCTCGCGCCACTTGGTGTCTTGTCGGCTGTTGCGAACGGCCAGCGCCTGGGCTTCCAGGCCCTTGAGGGTCTCGATTTCGATGCGCAGTTCCTCGATGGTGCGCGCCGCGGTGGCCTGGTCGAGAATCTCTTCCTCGACGGCCTCGACCTCGCTGTCCGGCGCTTCGTCCAGGTCCTCCACGTCCTCCTGGTTGAGTTCGGCGCCGGAAGAAAAATTGACGCCGGCCTGGCCGCCGCGCTGCAGGACCTCCATTTCGCTCAGGCGGCTTTCCAGGCGTTCCCGGCGCCGGCGCAGCGACCGGTAGATGGCCTCCGGCGAGGAGGCGAGGCGCCGCTGCAGGATGGTGAGAGCGAAGCCGACGGTGCCGGCACGCTTGTCGTTCTGCAGCGCGTCGGCGCGGTTGAACTCGTTGCGCACATAGTCGGTGACGGCCCGGTAGAGCGCCGCTTCCGGGTCGGAGAGCCGGTAGGGCACGGTGTAGGCGATGCGCTCGGGGAAGAGCGGCCTGCCGTCGAACTTGACCAGGCTTTCCTTGACCAGGCGACGCATCAGGTCGGAGACGTCCGCGGTGTGCACGCCGTCGCGGAAGCGGCCCTCGAAGCGGTCGCCATCGAGCAGGGCCATGAAGAGCTGGAAGTCTTCCTCCTTGCCGTTGTGCGGCGTGGCGGTCATCAGCAGGAAGTGGCGCGTCAGCGTCGAAAGCAGCTGGCCCAGGCGGTAGCGCCGGGTGTAGCTGATCTCGCCACCGAAGAAGGTAGCCGACATCTTGTGCGCTTCGTCGCAGACCACCAGGTCCCAGCGGCACTCGGGGGCCTGCAGTTTCTGCTGCACGTCCACATTGCGGGAAAGCTTGTCCAGGCGGGCGATGGCCAGGTTGGTCTCGAGGAACCAGTTGCCAGTACGCGCGGCTTCGAGCTTGTCGTTGGTGAGAATGTCGAAGGGCAGGTGGAAGCGCTGGTAGAGCTCGTCCTGCCACTGCTCGGCCAGGCCCCCCGGACAGACGATCAGGCAGCGCTGCAGGTCACCGCGGGCGATGAGTTCCTTGATGAGCAGCCCGGCCATGATGGTCTTGCCCGCACCAGGGTCGTCGGCCAGCAGGAAGCGCAGCGGCTGGCGCGGCAGCATCTGCTCATAGACAGCGGTGATCTGGTGGGGCAAAGGTTCGACGACGGCGCTGTGCACCGCCATCATGGGGTCGAACAGGTGGGCGAGGCGGATGCGCTGGGCTTCGGAAACCAGGCGGAAGAGCGCGCCGTTTCCATCGAAGCTCCATGGGCGGCCTTCCTCGACCAGTTCCAGCCTGATCTCGTCGTGACGGTAGAGCAGTTCGTTGGCCAGTTTACCGGCAGCGGTCTTGTAGGTGAGTTCTAGTGCCTCGGAGCCGAACCACTGGACGCTGACGATGGTGACCAGGCCGTCCGGGAGGACACCTCGTACGGTTGCACCGGGATGGAGTTCTTCGAGTTTTAGCATTCGCCTCCGACAAACTGCCTTGAGTGCGCCGCATCAACCCCGATCGAAACGGGTTTTACCGAGGCGCTATTTGGCGGGATTGTTGCACCTGCCGAATGCCAGCGGAAATATTCGCCACCCTCGCGGTGGCGTTTGCTTTGGTGCATGCCGGGAGCGACGCGACGCGCCGGCTCGGGCGCGGGGGTCAGCCCGGACTGGCCATGGCTTCCAGGCCGAGGAAGCTGGCGGCGATGTGGCCGTCATCGCGGCGAACCACCTTGGCCGGCATCCACTGTTCCGGCGGCGCGTCTTCCAGCACGATGTCCAAATACTTGCCGGGCTCCAGATCGTCGGCGGAGTGATCCTGCTCCAGGCGCAGGAGCAGGCCTTGCTCGCTCATGTTCACGGTGGTGCCGATGCCGACCAGCATGCCGTAGGCGTAGACATGCACCCCGACGCTTGTGGGAATGCGTTCGCTCATGCGTCGTTCCGGACCCGGGAGAGTGGGCATGTGAGACTCCATAAGCTGGATGGGGAGGGCCGCTTCAGGCGACCGTCACTTCCGGCGAAAGATACACGTCCTGGATCGCGTTGAGCAGTCTTACCCCTTCCGCCATGGGCCGCTGGAAGGCCTTGCGGCCGGAGATCAGGCCCATGCCGCCGGCGCGCTTGTTGATCACCGCAGTGCGCACCGCCTGCGCCAGGTCGTTCTCGCCCGAGGCGCCGCCGGAATTGATCATGCCCGCGCGGCCCATGAAGCAGTTGGCGACCTGGTAGCGGACCAGGTCGATGGGATGCTCCGAGCTCAGCTCCGCATACACCTTGGCGTGCGTCTTGCCGAAGCCGATGGCGCCGTAGCCGTTGTTGCAGGTGGCCTGCTTCTGCTTGACGATGTCCGCCTCGATGGTGGCCGCCAGGTGGTTGGCCTGGCCGGTCAGGTCGGCGGCCTCGTGGTAGTCCACACCGTCCTTCTTGAAGCCGGAGTTGCGCAGATAGGCCCAGAGGAAGGTGACCATGCCCAGGCGGTGGGCTTCGGCGAAGGCGCGGGAGACTTCCAGAATTTGCCGGCGCGATTCCGCCGAGCCGTAATACACCGTCGCCCCCACCGCCACCGCGCCCAGCTCGAAGGCCATCCGCACGTCGGTGAACAGGGTCTGATCATGGATGCCGGGGTAGGTGAGCATCTCGTTGTGGTTCAGCTTCACCAGGAAGGGAATCTTGTGCGCGTAGCCGCGCGACACGGCGCCCAGCACCCCCAGGGTCGAGGCCACCGCGTTGCAGCCGCCGGCGATGGCCAGCCTGACGATGTTTTCCGGGTCGAAGTATTCCGGGTTGGGCGCGAAGGAGGCGCCGCCGGAATGCTCCACCCCCTGGTCCACCGGCAGGATGGAGAGATAGCCGGTGCCCGCCAGCCGGCCGGTGTTGAAGATCTGCTGGAAGTTGCGCAGGGTGCCCGGCGTGCGGTCGCTGCCCGCCACCACGCGGTCGATGAAATCCGGCCCCGGCAGATGCAGCGCCGACTTGGCAAAGGTCTTGCAGGTATGGGTGAGCAGCGATTCGGCTTCGCCGCCCAGCAATTCGGCAATGGGGGTCATGCTATCTCCTTGAGTCGTTGTGGACCGCATGCGGGATGCGGGGGAAATGGTCTGCTTTGTTTATAGCCGCCTCTCCCGCGAGCGTGGCGTACGTTCTCTCCGCTGGCCGGCTGGAATGGAGAACCGCGAACACCCCCCTGGCCTATGCTTCAACCTTGATTCCTCGGTTGACCGCTCATTGATCTTCGAAAATCCGCATGGTTGCCGACGTTTGCGCCTTCGACGCGGTTCACCATTTGGGTGAGCCCGCTACACGCCCGCTTTCGCGGCTGTGCGGGCGCCTGGCTTTGTGTGGCCCTTCGGCCCATCCCTCGCTGCGCTCGGGACCAGCGCTACGCGCTGTCCTGCGCCCTGCGGGCTGGTCGCGCCTCCTTGCGGGGAACGAC
>JBBIIR010000236.1:0-4151 GCA_037446455.1 Hydrogenophilales bacterium
CGACGAGGCGCGCCTGCGCCTGCGGGAACTCACCGTCACCCTGGCCCGTCTAGGCGAGGCGGAGAACGCCCTGTGGCGCCTCCTGGCCGCGAGCCGCAAGACCCAGAAGCGGGTGAATGCCTTGAAGTACAACATCATTCCCCGCTACCAGGCCACGGTGCACCATATCCGCGCCGCCCTGGAAGAGGACGAGCGCAACACCCTGTTCCAGATCAAGGTGCTGCGCGCCCGGGCCGAAGCCGCGACTTAGGTCCTCCCGATGGTGGGGGATCCGCTTCCCCAACCCGACTGAGGAGAGACCATGCAACGCCTGATCGCCCTGTCCCTGCTGAGCGCGCCCCTGCTGGCCCTGGCCGACGCGCCGGTCATCGTCAAGATTCCGCGCCTGACCCTGGAGGCCTCGGAGAAGATCGCCCAGGCCACCGTCGCCGCCTGCCGCAAGCAGGGCATCCAGATCGGCGTCACCGTGGTGGATCGCGCCGGCGACCCGATGGTGACGCTGCGCGACACCCTGGCGCCGCGCATCACCCTCGAAGTCAGCCGCCAGAAGGCTTTCACCGCGGTCAATTTCAACGCGCCGCTGTCCGCCCTGGAAAACCGCTTCACCAAGCCCTTCTCGGTGGGCAAGGTGGATGGCCTGGTGTTCTCCGCCGGCGGCATCCCCATCGAGGCGGCGGGCAACATCGTCGGCGCGGTCGGCGTGTCCGGCGCCGCCACCGGCGAGCAGGACGAGGCCTGCGCGCGGGAGGGACTGAAGGCCATTGCCTTCGAGCTGGAGACCGCCAGCCTGTAATCCCACGCAGGGCGTGGCGGTATCGGCCGCGCTTCAGGGGTCGAGTTGCAGGAAGGGCTGCTGCAGCAACTGCAGGAGCTGCAAGGGCCACTGCGGCAGTTGATAGCCTTGTGTTTGCGGAGTCTGGGGCGGCGCGGCGGGCGGGGGCGGGGCTGGAGGCGGCTGCACTCCCGGCGGCGCATGGACCGCGGGCGGAGGCGGATACCCCGATGCAGGCGCATATCCGGGCGGTGGCGCATAGCCCGGAGGGGCGGGGAATGCCTGGGCCGGGGCAAGCTGCGGCAGGGGCAGCGGAAGCTGCGGCAGGGGCAGCGGAAGCTGCGGCAGGACCAGCGGATAGAGCACCGGCGGCGAGAGCGCCGGCGTGGTCTTTGGCGGTTCGGCCATCTTCTCCTTGAGCTTCTGTTTCAGGTTGCGCTCCAGATCCTTTTCCAACTGCCGTATCAGGTTGTCCATGTAGTGGCCGCCTTGGCGCTTCATGCGCGCCAGCAGCACTTCCAGCTTGAACGCCAGGTCGGGCGGCAGGCTGACCTCCTCGCCCTTGAAGGCGGCCAGCACCGAATCGCGCATGTACTCGAACAGCAGGCTCAACTCCTCTGCGGTGAAGTAGTTGCGCAGGGAACGGCCGAGGTCGGACAGGGTGGGGCCGGCGGCGGCCTTTTCAGCGCCGTTCGGCGGCGTCCGCGCCTGCGCGCCGTGAGGCAGCGCCAGAGCGGTGGCCAGCAGGAGCGGGGTCAGGCGGACGATGACAGGGATCTTATTCATAACGCAGAGCCTCGATCGGCGCCATGCGGGATGCCTTGCGCGCCGGGTACCAGCCGAAGAATACCCCCACCACGCTGGCGGAAGCCACCGCCAGCAGGATGGCCTCGCCGCCGAGAACCACCTGCCAGCCGGCGAAATGCTGCAGGGCCAGGCTGCCGCCGACGCCCAGGGCGATGCCGACGAGGGCGCCGCCGAGGGAGAGGATCACCGCCTCGGCCAGGAACTGGGTGAGGATGTCGCGGCGGCGCGCGCCGACCGCCAGGCGGATGCCGATCTCGCGGGTGCGCTCGGTGACCGACACCAGCATGATGTTCATGATGCCGATGCCGCCCACCAGCAGCGACACCGAGGCGACGGCGGCGAGCAGGCCGGACAGCACCCGCGAGGCGGCCTGTTCCGCCTTGACCACCTCGGACAGGTTGCGGATGTTGAAGTCATCGTCCTGCTCGGGTTGCAGGCGGTGGCGCTGGCGCAGCAGTTCGCGCACCCGCGCCTCCGCCTCGAGCATGTCGGCGCCGTCGGCCATTTTCACAGTGACTTGACCCACCGTGCGCAGGCGTCCGGGCGGCTGCCAGAGGATGCGGCCGCGCGCGGTGGACAAGGGGATGAGGACGATGTCGTCCTGGTCGACGCCCTCGGCGTTGCGGCCCTTGGCCTCGAGCAGGCCGACGATGGTGAAGGGCACGAAGCGCACGCGGATGGCCTGGCCGACCGGATCGGTGCCGCCGAACAGCATCTGCGCCACGGTCTGGCCGACCACCGCCACCTTGGCCGACGAGCGCAGGTCGTTCTCGTCGAGGGCGCGGCCGCTGCTCATGCGCCATTCGCGCGCGACCAGAAAGTCGGGGGTGACGCCGAAGATCTGGCTGGGCCAGTTCAGGTTGCCGTGGATGATCTGCCCGGAGCCGCGCAGCGCGGGCGCCGCGGCCAGCACGTAGGGCACCTCGTCCTGGATGGCGCGGGCGTCGGCCTCGGTCAGGGTGTTGCGGCCCCAGGCGCTGATGCGCACACCGCTGCTGGTGACGGTGCCGGGCATCACCATCATCAGGTTGGTGCCCAGGCTGCGGAGTTGTTCCGCGACGGTGCGCTTGGCGCCCTCGCCCACCGCCAGCATGGCGATGACGGCGGCCACGCCGATGATGATGCCCAGCGCGGTGAGCAGGCTGCGCAGCTTGTTGGCGCGCAGGCTGCGCAGGGCGGAACGGCCGGTGTCGAGGGGACTCATGGCCGGTTCCGGCTGGCCCTCCCCCCTTTTTCAAAGGGGGGAAAAGTTTGGAGGTGATTGGTGTTTGGCATCACGCAGGCTCCGCCAGTCTGTCCGCGGCCCGTTGCGGCACATCCACCTGCCGGTCTTCCACCAGCCGCCCGTCGCGGAACACCAGCACCCTTTTCGCGAAGGCGGCGATGTCCGGTTCGTGGGTGACCAGCACCAGGGTGATGCCGGCTTCGTTGAGTTCCTGGAACAGGGCCATCAGTTCCAGGCTGGTGCGGGTGTCGAGGGCGCCGGTGGGCTCGTCGGCGAGGATCAGCGGCGGCTCGTTGACCAGGGCGCGGGCGATCGCCACGCGCTGTTGCTGGCCGCCGGAAAGCTGCATCGGACGATGCCCGGCGCGCTCGCCCAGGCCCACCCGCGCCAGTTTTTCCAGGGCGCGGCGGTGGCGTTCGGCGGCCGGCACGCGGGCGTAGAGCAGGGGCAGTTCGACGTTTTCCTGGGCGCTGGCGCGCGGCAGCAGATTGAAGTTCTGGAACACGAAGCCCAGCCGCCGGTTGCGCAGTTCCGCCTGGCGATCCGGGTCGAGGCCGGCGATCTCCTCGCCATCCAGGCTGTAGCGCCCGGCGCTGGCCACATCCAGGCAGCCCAGCAGGTTCATGAAGGTGGACTTGCCGGAGCCGGACGGGCCCATCACCGCGACGAACTCGCCCGCTTCGATGCTGAGGCTCACCCCCCGCAAGGCGGGCACGACGATCTCGCC
Organism: Hydrogenophilales bacterium; assembly: GCA_037446455.1. Lineage (GTDB taxonomy): Bacteria > Pseudomonadota > Gammaproteobacteria > Burkholderiales > Thiobacillaceae > PFJX01. The sequence goes on from JBBIIR010000236.1 coordinate 3,532, forward strand.
GATGCGGTAGTCGCGGGCGAGGTCGGTGGTTTGGATCAGGGGCATGGTGCGTGAGGCGTTAGGCGTGAGGCGTGAGGCGTTAGGCGTGAGGCGTGAGGCGTGAGGCGTGAGGCGTGAGGCGTGAGGCGTGAGGTATGCGAAGCGGGTGGGGTATCGCCTCACGCCTCACGCTACATCCCCATGCCGAACGGCCGGCTGGGCTTGACGGTCTTCTGCACGCTGCCTTCCTCCAGGCCCAGGATGATCTCCTGGCCGGCTTGCAGTTCACCCTTGAGCATCTCGGTGGCCTTGCCGTCGCTGACGCCCAGGCGCACGCTGACCGCGCTGGGTTTGCCTGCCTTCAGCACCCACACGCGGCCGGGAATGCCGGGGCCTTCCTCGCGGCCGCGCACCTCCAGCTTGACCGGAGTGCCGTCGGCCTGCAGCGGGCGGAAGCGCAGCGCCTCGTTGGGCAGCTTCAGGGCGTCCTGGCGCTCCTCGGTGAGGATGCGAGCACTCGCGGTCATGCCCGGCAGCAGCTTGAGGTCCGGGTTGTCGACGCGCGCCATGACGCTGTAGGTGACGACGTTGTTGCTGGTGACGGGGGATTTGCGGATCTGCGTGACTTGGCCGGAGAAGCG
>JBBIIR010000237.1:0-4149 GCA_037446455.1 Hydrogenophilales bacterium
ACACGTTGCCGTGGTTCGCGCCCGCCGCCTGGTTTTCCGGGTCGAGCAGGGTCAGGCTGCCGCGCAGGTCCCAGTCCAGGAAGCGGGTTGCGACGACGGCCTCGGCGCCGCGGATACGGGCCGAATTGATATTGACCGGGTTGAACGAGGCATCGAAACCGATCAGGTCCGTGACCCGGGTTTCGAAGAGGTTGAGCGACCAGCGGCCCTTGCCCGTCTTCCCGGCGAGGCCGACATCCAGACTGCGGGATTGCTCCGGGCGTAGGGTGGCATTGCCGAAGCCGGGGAAGTACAACTGGTTGAACGTTGGTGCCTTGAAGGCCGTGCCATATGAGGTAGTCAGGCGCAGTTCAGGGGTCAGGCTGTAACCCCAGGCCACGCCGCCGGTGGTCTCGGCGCCGAACTGCTGGTTGTCGTCATGGCGCGCGGAAAGCTGAAGATCGTGCCCGCCAAGTTCCGCAAGATACTGGGCGAACAGGCCGGTGTTGTCGCGCGAGGTGACCGGGTAGGCGGTGGTGCTGTCGATGCGGTCTTTCTGCCAGTCCGCCCCCGCGACCAGCAGGTGTCCCCGGGCTGGCGAAATGTCGTTCTGCCAGGAGAACTGGTCGCGCCGGGTGTTGAAGCGGCTCTTGAAAACGCCGTTCTTGAAGTTGTCCGACGCGTCCCGGCTCTGGCTTGCGCGCAGGGATGCGCGCCAGATATCCGTGGGGGCGAAGCTCAGGCCTGCGCCCAGCACCTGCTGCACGGATTCGGATTCGTTGACGAAACCGCCGTCATACTGGTTGTCGCCCCGCGCGCGCAGCCAGTTGACCTCGGCCTCGGCGCCGTTTCCGAAGCGCCATCCGGCGCGCAGCCGCCCGGACAGGTTGCGGTAGCCATCCTTGTCGGGCTCCAGGGTGAAGCATCCCGCGCCGCCCGGAAATGGCCTGCCATCACAGGCATTGAAACCCTGGGTATCGATGGCCGACAGTCCCAGACTGTACCAGCCGCTCGTCCCGACACCGCCGGAGAGCGCGGCCGAACCTTGCCAGGTGCCGTGGCTGCCCCCGCCGATGGAGAACGCAGGACGGGGCGACCCCGCGCCCTTGCGCGTGAATATCTGGATCACGCCGCCGATGGCTTCGGAGCCATACAGACTTGAACGCGGCCCGCGAACGATCTCGATGCGATCGATCAGTTCCACGGGGAGGTCCTGGAAGGACGCCGTCCCGGTGGTGGCCGAGCCGATCTTCACACCATCGACCAGCACCAGCACGTGGTCGGCATTGGTCCCGCGCAGGAATACGCTGGTCGCCTTGCCTTGCCCGCCATTGTTGGCGATGGCGATGCCGGGCTGGCCGGTCAGCAGGTCCGCGACCGATTGCGCCTGGCTGCGCTCGATCTCCTTGCGGGTAATGACCGTGACCGGGGCCAGCGTTTCGTCCGCCGTGCGCGCCGTGCGTGTCGCGGTGACGACGATGGGCTCCAGTTCGTGGCTGTTTTCTTCGGAAGCAAAAGCAATTGGGGTGCCGAGCAGCAACACGGCTACCGGCGTGAGTCGTGACAACATGAAGATTCCTCTCTGCGCACACCCGCGCGCGTGAGTTGACCAACCGGCACTCGGAAGAGGAATTCAAGGAAGAGGGTGTGAAGGTGGCAGCGCACGCTCTTCGGTGCATTGCCCTCCGCAACGCCGACGTTATGCCACAGGCCGGTCTCCGGGCTTGCGAGTTGGGGGATACCCCTGAGACGACGCCTTCCCATGCTTGCGCACAGTGGCGGATTGTCGTGCCAAAACTCGCTTACCGTTGCGGGGGCAGCGCCGGCATTGCTCCATGGAGCGCACCGACTTCCCGTTTCATCCCTTTGGCGAATGCCATCGGGACACCTAAAGCGTGGTCATTGTAACAGACCCAGGCCACGGCGCGATTATCGGACATGGCAACGCGCAGGGCCACGTCATCCAACTCTGTAATCCCCTGATTGAGTAAAGAGGGGAAGCGGGGCTGGACAAGCAGTCGGTTGACCGTCTCTTCCTGGCCGGCTGCTGCCCGACCCTGGATGAATCCTTACAGACCTGTTTGGGTATAACCCGCCTCGCGCTGACCGCGCAACGCAAGCACGAAGTCGGTGTCGATTTCACTGGCGTCTCGGTACAAGGCGACGTAGCCGCGCGAGCGGCGGCCGATGATCAGTTCCCGCTTGTCCATCTCAGCGGAGCGGCCGATGAGCGGGTTCTGTTCCAGCACGGCGATGGCCTGGATGATTTCGTGGATGCGGGCGGGGGCGTCTTCCACCTGGTATTGGGCCAGGTGGTCGAGGATGCGCTCGATGTCGTCGCCGACCTCGGGGGCCAGCTCGATTTTCGCCATGCTCAGCGGCCCGGCTTGCGGGCGGCTGGGCGACTGGGGGTATTTCCGGCCATGCGGCCTTCGAGGTAAGCGCGCGTTTCATGCCAGGGCAGGGTTTCTCCCGTGGCGACGAGCTTGGCATAGCGCGCCTCGGCTGCATCGAGGAATGCTTGGCGTTGTTCTAGCTGTTCGGTCTTTTCCGCGATGGCCTGGAGAATGAAGTTGTGCGACGTGGTGCCCGCGCGCTCGGCGGCAGCGGCAAGGCGGACTTTCAACTCATCCGGCAGGCGAATGGTCGTGGTACTCATGGCGCTCTCCTGTTTGGCCGTTCCATGCAATGTGGCACTGCGGTGCTACATGTGAAACGAGGCTTTGCTGGACAGCGCCACCGCTGTGGTTCCGCTACTTGACGAAGCCCCAGCCCTGCAGCCGGCTGTAGGCGTGTTTGGCTTGGTTGCCCTGGCGGGTCATCCGCAGATAGCGGGAGTACTCCTCGGCCGCGGCGCGGCGGTTCTGCATCTGCTCCAGGGAAAATCCCTTGAGGAAGGTCGTGTTGGGGTTGCCGGGTAGCAGGCGGTCGTATTCCTGGAAGGCGGCCAGGGCCTTGTCGGGCTGCTTGAGTTGCAGGTAGCTGACACCGGTGAGCTGGCTGGCCTGGGCCTCGGTGGGATAGATCGCCTTGGCGCGGGCCAGGTAGGGCTGGGCTTCCTGGGGTTTCTTCATGGCCATCTGCGTCTTCGCCATGAGCACCAGGCCGGGGTAGTCGTCCGGGGCCAGGGTCAGGGCCTGGCGCAGATGCCCTTCGGCCGTCTCGAATTTCTTCTGGTTGAGCATGGCCTCGCCCTTCTGCTGCTCGGCGATGGCCGGACGCAAGGCCCGCACACGCGCGGTGTGGTCCATGTAGCGCTCCTTCTGGCGCGGTTTGCCGGCGCTGTCCCGGTAGGTGGTTTGCAACGCCTGTTTGGTATTCGCGAACCTTTCCGAACTCATGGGGTGGGTGGCGAACATGAGTTCCAGGGCGTTGGGCTTGGACTTGGACTGGCTGTTGAGCATGTCCATCAGGTCGACCATGCCTGCCGGGTTGTAGCCGGCCTTGTGCATGTACTCCAGCCCCAGGGCGTCGGCTTCGCGCTCGTTTTCCCGGCTGTAGTGGGCCAGCAGGGCGCCGCCGCCGACGCTGCCGATGAGCTGGGCCAGTTCGCCGTACTGGGGCTTTTTCGACGCGGCGGCCACCGTCGCCGTGGCGGCGACGATCTCCAGCAGCGTGCCCTGGGCCTGGCGCTCGGCGAAATGGCGGGCGTTGACGTGGCCGATCTCGTGGCCCATGAGGGCGGCCAGTTCGTCCTCGCTCTCCACCTCCAGCAGGATGCCGCGGGTGGCGGCGATGCTGCCGCCGGGGAAGGCGTAGGCGTTGACGTAGTTGGCGTTCACCGCCTGGAAGCGGTAGGGCATGTCCGGCCGGTGCGACTTGCCGGCCATGGCGTTGCCCACGTCGGCCACGTAGCGGTTCAGCGCCGCGTCCTGGCTGACGCCGTAGTCCTCGGAGAACTGGTGCGGCGCATGCTGCTTGTCGAGGGCGATCTCCTGCTCCTTGCCCATCATCACCATGCTCTTCTTGCCGGTGACCGGATCGGTGGCGCAACCGGTCAGCCAGACCGAAGCGCCGAGGCCGGGAAGAGTCCAAATAAAGTCACGTCTGTTCATAGTGTTAGCCTGCGTTGTTCACTTTAGAAATGAGTCATGGGGCCGGTTGCCGTTCGTGCGGGAAGCTGGCCGCAGCCTGGGCTGAAGGGCGTTCAATCAGAGCACAAACCGATTT
>JBBIIR010000238.1:0-4139 GCA_037446455.1 Hydrogenophilales bacterium
GAGATCTGGAACCGGCGCAAGTCGGGCGAGGTGTATCCGGAACTGCTGTCCATCAGCGCCGTGCGCGATTCGCAGGGCGGCGTCAGTCACTATGTCGGCATGTTCACCGATATCAGCAAGATCAAGGAATCGGAGGCGCGGCTCGCGCATCTGGCGCACTACGATCCCCTGACCGATCTGCCCAACCGGCTGCTGCTGAGTTCACGCCTCAGGCACGCTATTGAGCAGGCGCAGCGGCAGCAGACACGCCTGGCCGTGCTGTTTCTGGATCTGGACCGTTTCAAGAACGTCAACGACAGCCTGGGGCACCAGGTGGGCGACGAACTGCTGCGGGCGGTCACCGATCGCATGGGCGAGCGCTTGCGGGCGGAAGATACCCTGGCCCGGCTGGGCGGAGACGAATTCATCGCCCTGCTCGAACGCATCCATGAGCCACGCGACGCCGCCATGGTGGCGCGCAGTCTGCTGGAGGCTCTGGCAGAACCCTTCACCCTGTCGCAAGGACACGAGGTATACATCGGCGCCAGCATAGGCATCAGCCTCTATCCCGAGGATGGCGCCAGCGACAGCGAACTCATCATGCATGCCGACGTGGCCATGTACCAGGCCAAGGATCAGGGTCGCAACGCCTATGGTTTCTATACCCAGGCCCTCTCCGACAATGCCAACCAGCGCCTGGAGATGGAGACCAAGCTGCGCCGGGCGCTGGAACGGGGCGAGTTCGTGCTGCACTTCCAGCCCCAGGTCAGCCTGGCGGATGGCCGCCTGATCGGCGCCGAGGTTCTGGTGCGCTGGCTGCATCCGACGCAGGGCCTGATTCCGCCCAACCAGTTCATCCCCCTGGCGGAGGAAACCGGCCTTATCGTGCCCTTGGGCGAATGGGTCCTGCGGCAGGCTTGCGAACAATGGCTGCGCTGGCGAGACGCCGGCCTGGCACCAGTCCCCCTGGCGGTCAACATCTCGCCGCGCCAGTTCCGCCAGCAGGATCTGACCCAGGTGGTAGGGCGGGTGATCGAGGAAACCGGCGTGCCCGCCTCGGCGCTGGAACTGGAACTCACCGAGGGCGCCCTGATGCTCCAGGGTGAGGAAGCGGAAGCCGCCCTGCGCGGCCTCAAGCAACTGGGGGTCAGCCTGGCCATCGACGATTTCGGCACCGGCTACTCCTCGCTGGCCTATCTCAAGCGTTTCCCCCTCGACCAGATCAAGATCGACCAGAGCTTCGTGCGGGATATTTCCGCCGACAACGGTGATGGCGAACTGGTTTCCACCATCATCGCCATGGCGCGCAAACTGCGCCTGAGCGTGCTGGCGGAGGGTGTGGAGACGTCGGCACAGTACGCCTATCTGCTGGAGCAGGGCTGCGATGCCTATCAGGGCTATCTTTTCAGCCGGCCGGTGCCGGCGGGGGAATTCGAAGCGCTGCTGGACAAGCGGGGCTAGCTCCGCCCGCCCGGATGGTGGTGTCACATCCCCGGCATCATGCCCTTCATGCCGCGCATCATTTTCGCCAGGCCGCCCTTGCCCATCGACTTCATCATCTTCTGCGCCTGCTCGAACTGATTCAGCAGGCGGTTGACGTCCTGCACCTGCACGCCGGCGCCGGCGGCGATGCGGCGCTTGCGGCTGGCCTTGAGGATTTCCGGCTTGCGCCTTTCCTCGGGCGTCATGGAATTGATGATGCCCTCGATGCGCCGCATCTGTTTCTCGCCCTGGGCCAGTTCGCCGGCGCCGAGCTTGCCCGCGCCGGGCAGCTTGTCGACCAGCGAGGAGAGGCCGCCGAGTTTCTTCATCTGCTGCATCTGCGCCTTGAAGTCCTCCAGGTCGAAGCCCTTGCCGCTCTTCAGCTTCTGCACCGTCTTCAGGGCCTCGGCGTGGTCCACCGAGCGCTGCGCCTCCTCGATCAGGGAGAGCACGTCGCCCATGCCCAGCACGCGGCTGGCCATGCGTTCCGGGTGGAACACCTCGATGCCGGAGAGCTTTTCGCCGACGCCGACCAGCTTGATCGGCTTGCCGGTGATGTGCCGCACCGACAGCGCGGCGCCGCCGCGGGCGTCGCCGTCCAGCTTGGTGAGAATGACGCCGGTGAGCGGCAGGACGTCGTTGAAGGCCTTGGCCGTGTTGACCGCGTCCTGGCCCTGCATGGCGTCCACCACGAACAGGGTCTCGATGGGCTTGAGCAGGGCGTGCAGGTCCTTGATCTCGTCCATCATCGCCGCGTCCACATGCAGGCGGCCGGCGGTATCGACGATGAGCACGTCGTAGAGGTGCTTCCTGGCATGGTCCAGGGCGGCGGCGGCGATGGCGGCGGGCTGCTGCTCGCCCGTGGAGGGGAAGAAATCGACGCCGGCCTGGGCGGCCACGGTCTTCAACTGCTCGATGGCGGCGGGGCGGTAGACGTCGCAGCTCACCACCAGGATCTTCTTCTTGCCGGCCTCGCGGATGACGCGGGTGAGCTTGCCCGTGGTGGTGGTCTTGCCGGCGCCCTGCAGGCCGGCCATGAGGAACACGGCGGGGGGTTGCGTGGCGAAATCGAGGGGCGCGGCCTGCTCGCCCATGAGCGCGGTGAGCTCCTTGTGCACCACGCCGATGAGCTGCTGGCCGGGGGTGAGGCTTTGCAGCACCTCCTGGCCCATGGCCTTTTCCTTCACCCTGGCGATGAAATCGCGCACCACGGGCAGGGCCACGTCGGCCTCCAGCAGGGCCACGCGTACCTCGCGCAGGGCGTCCTGGATGTTGGTTTCGGTCAGGCGGCCCTGGCCGCGCAGGTTCTTGACGACTTTGGAAAGGCGATCGCTGAGATTCTCGAACATGATTTAGGGGGATCAATCGGGATGCGCTAGACTTCGGCCACAAGTTTAACAGTCCTGACCCGTCATGCCGGACACCTTGCTTTTCCTGCTCACCGCCCTGGCCTATTTTGGCCTGGCGGCCTGGTATTGGCCGGGCCGGCCGGGCTGTTGCCGCACGGACTGGCTGCCACGCCTGTTGCCCGTGCTGCCGCTGGCCCTGCATCTCTACCTGCTGTACGGCGGCGTGCATGGCGGCGGCGGCATACACATCGGCTTTTCCACCTCCCTGTCGGCGGTCGCCGCCCTCACCGTGATGGTCTACGCGGTGGCGGCCTGGCGCTATCACCTGGGCGGGCTGCAGGCCTTCGTCATGATCTTCGCCGGCGTCGCGGTGGCCGCCGAGGCGATCTCGCCGGTGCCCCAGGCCGTCCAGCACAGCACCTCGACGCTGTTCAAGGTACATCTGGCGATGGCCTTCGCCGCCTACAGCCTGTTCACCATCGCCGCCCTGCACGCGATGCTCATCGCTCTGGCGGAAAAACATCTGCACAAGGCCGTGCCGCCCACCATCGTCGCCGGCCTGCCGCCCCTGCTGACCCTGGAGAAACTGCTGTTCCGCATGATCCAGGCCGGTTTCGCCCTGCTCACCCTGACCCTGCTCTCCGGCGTCTTCTTCGCCGAGGAAATCTTCGGCAAGGCCCTGCCCTTCAACCACAAGACCGTGTTCGGCATGGCCGCCTGGCTGATCTTCGCCGTCCTGCTGCTGGGACGGCGTATCTACGGCTGGCGCGGGCGCACCGCCATCTTCTGGACCCTGGCCGGCTTCATGAGTCTGCTGCTGGCCTACGTCGGGGTGAAGTTCGTGCTGGAAGTGGTGCTGGGGCGCTGACCCCGGCGGCCGCTCAGTCTTCCTGTTTTTCGTCCTCGGGCGGCGTTTCCCGCGCCGTCTTCTCCACCTCCTCCAGCTTGCTTTTCCAGCGCTTGTCCGGCACCACCCGCTGCTTGAACGCCGGCGTGCGCACCGCCTTGGCTACCGGGTTGCGGGGACGGCGGGGCGGGCCGGAGGCGCGCTTGTTCATTTTTCCAGGCACAAGCGCAGCGCTTCCCGCCAATCCGGCAGGCGAATCCCGAAGGCACGTTCCAGCCTGCCGTTGTCCAGGCGGGAATTGAGGGGACGTTTCGCCGGCGTCGGGTAGTCGCCGCTGGGGATGGGCAGCAGCCGGGCGGGCGTGGCCGGCGGGTCGAGTTCCTCGATGGCGGCGGCGAAGCCGTGCCAGGAAGTCTCGCCGGCGTTGGTCATGTGGTACACGCCCCAGGGCTCGGGCTTGTCCGCCCCGCGGAAGGGGGACT
>JBBIIR010000239.1:0-4136 GCA_037446455.1 Hydrogenophilales bacterium
CGTGTAGCGGGCTCACCCAAATGGTGAACCGCGTCGAAGGCGCAAACGTCAGCAACCATGCGGATTTTCGAAGATCAATGAGCGGTCAACCGAGGAATCAAGGTTTATGGTAGTTGCGCATTTCCGGCCATTCAAGTCGCCGGCTTGATGACCAGCCATGCTTGTGGTTATCCCGAATGCCGTACACGCTGTGTGTGTCGACTACGCTCAAGTGCTCCCCCTACCCTCTCCAAGCACCATGTATTATCGCCCGCCACTGCAATCGTTTGCTCGCCCCAGCGAGCCTCCATCATGAAGCCCCTCAATCTCGCACAGCGCAAATTCCTCAAGTCGGCCGCGCATCATCTCAAACCCGTGGTGATGATCGGCGTCCAGGGGCTCACTGAAGCGGTGATGCAGGAGGCTAGCCGCGCCCTGGCGGCGCACGAGCTCATCAAGATCCGCGTGCTGGGCGATGACCGGGACGCGCGGGATGCCTATCTGGCCGAACTCTGCGCCGCGCTGAACGCTTCGCCGGTGCAGCACATCGGCAAGCTGCTGCTGCTCTACCGGCCGGCGGACAAGCCGAAAATCCAGCTACCTTGAAGCCTGCTTGGCCACCGCGGCCAGGCCCAGCAGACTCTGGATCAGGTAGACCGCGCTGGAAACGCCGTGCCAGGCGGTGAAGCGGTCGCGGAACAGGCTTTCCATGACGTCCTTGGGCAAGGCCTGGTCCTTCAATTGTTGCAGGATGGGCTGGATGCCGAACTGCTGGGCCAGGCTCAACAGCAGCATGATGAGGACGATCCAGAAAAACCCCTGCTTGAGGGCCTTGCCGCCCAGACGCGCCAGGCGAAAAAGCAGCAGCCAGACGCCGCAGACCAGGCCCACCCAGGCGATGTAGCCGAACATCCTGCCCGCCAGCATGCCCGCCAGCACGCGGTCGTCCAGGCTGTAGAACAGGGTCGGCGCGGCGAGATAGCCCACCGCCCAGAGGCCACCGACCCAGAGCGTCAGGGCCCAGGCGGCGAGGAGGTCGGGCAGGCGGTTCACTTCTCGGACCGTCGCGACAGCGACGCTTGAAGTTCCCCTCTCCCGCCACGGGGAGAGGGGTTAGGGGTGAGGGGGGCGGGCATGGTGTGCATGCCCGTCAGAGGTAGTGAACGTCGACGATCTCGTAGTGGCGCAGGCCGCCGGGAGCGTGCACGTCGGCCACGTCGCCGGCGTATTTGCCGATGAGGGCGCGGGCGATGGGCGAGCCGACCGAGATCTTGCCGTGCTTGATGTCCGCCTCGTCGTCGCCGACGATCTGGTACTTCACTTCGTCGCCGGTTTCCGCGTCCACCAGTTCCACCGTGGCGCCGAACACCACGCGGCCATCGGCGTCGAGATGACGGGGATCGATGATCTGCGCGTTGGCCAGCTTGCCTTCGAGTTCCTTGATGCGGCCCTCGATGAAGCCCTGCTTTTCCTTGGCGGCGTCGTATTCGGCGTTCTCCGACAGGTCGCCGTGCGAACGCGCCTCGGCGATGGCGGCGATGACGCCGGGCCGCTCCACGCTCTTCAGTCTTTGCAGTTCGACGCGCAATTTCTCGGCGCCCACCACCGTCAGGGGGACTTTGCTCACGGGTAAAACCTCCTACTGAATTAGTGCAAGCGCTGGTGCAGTTCCTGCAGCGGGTAGACGGTGATGTCGCCCCGCTCCTTCATGCCCAGGCAGGCGGCGTTGGCGCCGGCCAGGGTGGTGAAGTAGGGAATGTTCTGGGCCAGGGCGGCGGCGCGGATGGCGAAGGAATCCTTCATCGCCCGCTTGTCCTCGACGACGTTGATGATCAGCTGGATTTCCCGGTTCTTGATCATGTCGACGATGTGCGGCCGGCCCTCCGCCACCTTGTTGACGCGGGTGACGGGCACCTCGGCGACGCCGATGGCGCGCGCCGTGCCGCTGGTGGCGAAGAGCTTGAAGCCGAGCTCGTGCAGGTGCGCGGCGATCTCCGCCACCTGCGGATGCTCGGGGTTGCGCACGGAAATGAAGACGTTGCCCTCGCGCGGCAGCTTGGTGCTGGCGCCGTACTGCGACTTGAGAAAAGCCTCGGCGAAGCTGGCGCCGACGCCCATGACCTCGCCGGTGGACTTCATCTCCGGCCCCAGGATGGGATCGACGCCGGGGAACTTGCGGAAGGGGAAGACCGCTTCCTTGACCGAGTAATAGGGCGGGATCACCTCGCGCTCGGCGCCCTGCCCCCGCAGGGTCTTGCCGGTCATGCAGCGGGCGGCGATCTTCGCCAGCTGCCGGCCGGTGGCCTTGGAGACATAAGGCACGGTGCGGGAAGCGCGCGGGTTGACTTCGAGCACGTAGACGGCGGCCTGGTCGCCCTTGCCCTTGATGGCGAACTGCACGTTCATCAGGCCCACCACGTTGAGGGCGCGGGCCATGGCCACGGTCTGCCGGCGCAGTTCGTCCTGGATGGCGGGGGACAGGCTGTAGGGCGGCAGCGAGCAGGCGGAATCGCCCGAATGCACGCCGGCCTGCTCGATGTGTTCCATGATGCCGCCGATCAAGACCTGCTCGCCGTCGGACAGGGCGTCGACGTCGACTTCGATGGCGTCGTTGAGGAAGCGGTCGAGCAGCACCGGGGAGTCGTTGGAGACCTTCACCGCCTCGCGCATGTAGCGCTGCAGGTCGGCCTCCTCGCGCACGATCTCCATGGCGCGGCCGCCCAGCACGTAGGAGGGGCGCACCACCAGCGGATAGCCGATCTCTGCGGCCATGGCGATGGCCTCTTCCTCGGCGCGGGCGCAGCGGTTGGGCGGCTGCAGGAGGCCCAGGTCCATGAGCATCTTCTGGAAGCGCTCGCGGTCCTCGGCGGCGTCGATCATGTCCGGCGAGGTGCCGATGATGGGCACGCCGTTCTTCTCCAGGTCGCGCGCCAGCTTGAGCGGCGTCTGGCCGCCGTACTGGACGATGACGCCCACCGGCTTCTCGATGCGCACGATCTCCAGCACGTCCTCCAGGGTCAGCGGCTCGAAATAGAGGCGGTCGGAAGTGTCGTAGTCGGTGGAGACGGTTTCCGGGTTGCAGTTGACCATGATGGTCTCGTAACCGTCCTCGCGCAGGGCCAGGGCGGCGTGCACGCAGCAATAGTCGAACTCGATGCCCTGGCCGATGCGGTTGGGTCCGCCGCCCAGCACCATGATCTTTTTGCGGTCGCTGGGCTGCGCCTCGCACTCCTCCTCGTAGGAGGAATACATATAGGCGGTGGAGGTGGCGAACTCGGCGGCGCAGGTGTCCACCCGCTTGTAGACCGGATGCACGTCGAGTTCCCAGCGGCGGGCGCGCACGGCGTGCTGATCGGTCTTCAAGAGCTTGGCCAGGCGCCGGTCGGAGAAGCCGTTGCGCTTCAGGGTGAACAACTCGTCGCGCGACAGCTCGGCCAGGGCGCGGCCCCTGAGGGCGTTCTCCTGCTTCACCAGATCCTCGATCTGGGCCAGGAACCAGGGGTCGATCTTGCTGATGCGCTGGATGTCCTCGAAGCGCATGCCGATGCGGAAGGCGTCGGCCACGTACCAGAGCCGCTCGGCGCCCGGGTTGCCCATTTCCGCCTCGATCTCGTCCTCGTCGGTGGACTTTTCGTCGAGGCCGTCGGCGCCGGTCTCCAGGCCGCGCAAAGCCTTCTGCAGGGATTCCTGCTGGGTGCGGCCGATGGCCATGACCTCGCCCACCGACTTCATCTGGGTGGTGAGGCGATCGTTGGCCTGGGGGAATTTCTCGAAGGCGAAGCGCGGCACCTTGGTGACCACGTAGTCGATGGAGGGCTCGAAGGAAGCCGGGGTGGCGCCGCCGGTGATCTCGTTGCGCAACTCGTCCAGGGTGTAGCCCACCGCCAGCTTGGCGGCGACCTTGGCGATGGGGAAGCCGGTGGCCTTGGAAGCCAGGGCGGAGGAGCGCGACACGCGCGGGTTCATCTCGATGACGACGATGCGGCCGTCCGCCGGATTGATGGCGAACTGCACGTTGGAGCCGCCGGTGTCGACGCCGATTTCGCGCAGCACGGCGATGGAGGCGTTGCGCAGGAGCTGATACTCCCGGTCGGTCAGGGTCTGCGCCGGCGCCACGGTGATGGAGTCGCCGGTGTGCACGCCCATGGGGTCGAGGT
>JBBIIR010000240.1:0-4125 GCA_037446455.1 Hydrogenophilales bacterium
CGAGTCCAACGGCCGCATCCGCTCCCTGCGCGACCTGCTCATCGACGCCATCCGTTATGGCGAGCAGCCCGAGGTCAAGGCCTACCTCGACCGTGTCCTCGACAGCGCCCTCGACCGCGGCCACCTGCAGGATCTCATCGAGGAACGGCAACTGGTCCACGACAGCATGGATGCCAGCCGCGTCCAGCGCATCCGCGCGGACATGGAGCGCATCGAGGCCCGCCGCCTGCAGCCCCACTACATCGAGTCGTTCTTCCTGGAGGCTTTCAAGCGGCTGGGCGGCAGCGCCAGACAGAAGGAACCCCGCCGCTATCAGGCGTCCCACGTCCCCGCCCTGATCCGCAACCGCGACCGCCTCATGGGGCTGCGCGAGGTGGTGCTGCCCGAATACGAGCGGATCGCCTTCGAGAAGGCCCTGATCTCGCCGGCGGGGCAGATCCCCGCCGCCTTCATCTGCCCCGGCCACCCCCTGCTGGATGCCGTCATCGACCTCAGCCTGGAACGCAACCGCGACCTGCTCAAGCGCGGCACGGTGCTGGTGGACGATCGGGACGCCGGCACCGTGCCCAGGGTCATGTTCTACCTGGAGCACGCCATCCAGGATGCCAGCCTCACGCGCGAGGGCCAGCGTCGTGTCATCTCCAAGCGCATGCTCTACATCGAGATGGACAGTGCCGGCCGTGTCCAGCACGTGCATTACGCCCCCTACCTGGACTTCCGACCCCTGGCGGCGGGCGAGCCCGGCATCGCCGACATCCTCGGCCGCCCCGAGTGCGCCTGGATCGACCGCGGCCTTGAACAGAAGGCCCTGGGCCACGCCGTGGCCCAGGTCGTGCCTGAGCACCTGGCCGAGGTCAGGGGCGGCAAGCTCCCGCTCCTCGCCAAGACCGAGGCCGCGGTGAAGGACCGGCTCACCAAGGAGATCACCTATTGGGATCACTCCGCCCAGCAGCTCAAGTTGCGGGAACAGGCGGGGCACCCCAATGCCCGGCTGAACTCGCAGGAAGCCGCCAAGCGCGCCGACCTCCTCCAGGCCCGCCTGCACAAGCGGCTGGAGGAACTCAAGCTGGAGACCCAGATCTCGCCCCTGCCGCCGGTGGTTCTGGGTGGCCTGCTGGTGGTGCCTCTCGGACTCCTCCGTGCCATGCGGGGTGAGCCACCGGCGGCGACGGTTGCCCGCGACACCCAGACCAGCGCCGCCCGTGCCCGCGCCATCGTCATGGACATCGAGCGCGGCCTGGGCTTCGAGCCTGTCGACCGGGAACTGGAGAAACTGGGCTATGACATCGAGAGCAAGGTGCCCGGCACCGGCAAGCTGCGCTTCATCGAGGTCAAGGGCCGCGTCTCCGGGGCGCCCACCCTGACCGTCACCCGCAACGAGATCCTCTACTCACTCAACAAGCCGGAGGATTTCATCCTTGCCATCGTCGAGTTTTTCGAGGATGGCGGCCACCATGCGCATTACCTGCGCGAGCCCTTCATGCGCGAGCCGGATTTCGATGCCAACAGCGTCAATTACGATTTCGCCGGGCTGCTCGCCCGGGCGGATGCGCCGCGATGAACAGGCTCGCTTGCCCTTGTGGCACAGGAATGCTTGCGATATGGTAAGAAAGTAATGCAGTTCTTACTGGAGAACGCCATGCTCGCCGTCGCCAAGATCACCGCCAAGGGCCAGACCACCATCCCCCAGGATGTGCGCACCGCGTTGCGCGTCGCGCCCGGGGACCTGATCGCCTGGGAAGTCAGTGCCGACGGCACGGCCACCGTGCGTCGCGTGCAGCCGATGGATATCGAGTACCTGCGCGCCGTCGAGGGCACACTCTCGGAATGGTCGGGCCAGGCCGACGAGGAGGCCTATCGTGACCTATGAACGCTTCGCCGTGGTCCGGGTGCCGTTCCCCTTCACCGACCGGGACGCGGCCAAGAACCGGCCGGCGCTGGCGCTTTCCGAAGCCGCCGCCTTCAACGTCCCGGCGGGGCACGCGGTCATGGCCATGATCACCTCGGCCGCCAACCCACCCTGGCCGCTGGATTGCGTCATCGACGACCGCGCCGCCGCCGGCCTGCCGGCCCCCTCCGTGGTGCGCTTCAAGCTGTTCACCCTGGACCTGCGTCTGGTCCGCGGCGAATTGGGCCGCCTCGCCGCGCCGGACATCGCCGCCGTCCAGGCATCCTTGGGTCGGCTGCTCGGCCATCCCGCGTGAACCGGTCCGTCTCGCCGGTGACGCCCGCACAAGGCCCATCATGACCGCCAAGAAGAAACTCATCGAAGTCGCCCTGCCTCTCGAAGCCATCAACAAGGCGGCGGCGCGGGAGAAGTCGATCCGCCACGGCCATCCTTCCACGCTGCATCTGTGGTGGGCGCGGCGTCCCCTGGCGGCGGCGCGGGCGGTGATCTTCGCGCAGATGGTGGACGACCCGTCGGCGCATCCGGACCTGTTCCCCACCGTGAAGAAGCAGGAGAAGGAGCGCCAGCGCCTGTTCAGGATCATCGAAGACCTGGTGCTGTGGGAGCACACCACCAACGAGGCGGTGCTGCAGAAGGCTCGGGACGAGATCTGGCAGAGCTGGCGCTATACCTGTGCCGAGAACGCCGACCATCCGCGCGCCAGGGAACTGTTCGACCGCCACGTGCTGCCCGCCTTCCACGACCCCTTCGCCGGCGGCGGCGCGCTGCCGCTGGAGGCGCAGCGGCTGGGGCTGGAAAGCTGGGCAAGCGACCTCAACCCGGTGGCGGTGCTGGTCAACAAGGCGATGATCGAGATTCCGCCGCGCTTTGCCGGCAAGGCGCCGATTCATCCCCCCTCGCCCGCAAGCGGGAGAGGGGCCGGGGGAGAGGGCGCCTTGTTCGCCAGGGAATGGCACGGCGCGCAGGGCCTCGCCGAAGACGTGCGCTACTACGGCCAGTGGATGCGCGACGAAGCGGAAAAGCGCATCGGCCACCTCTACCCCAAGGTCGCGGTCACGGCAGAAATGGCCATGGAGCGGCCCGACCTCCAGCCCTACGTCGGGCAGCAGCTCACCGTCATCGCCTGGCTGTGGGCGCGCACCGTCAGGAGCCCCAACCCGGCCTTTGCCAACGTCCCTGTCCCGCTGGCGTCGACCTTCATGCTCAGCACCAAGGCCGGCAAGGAAGCGTATGTCGAGCCCATCATCCACTCCCCTCTCCCCCCGGGAGAGGGGCAGGGGGTGAGGGAGCCCGGCTACCGCTTCACGGTGAAGACGGGCAAGCCGAAGGATGCGGAAGGCGCGAAGAACGGCACCAAGCTTGCGCGCGGCGCGAACTTCAGGTGCCTGATGTCGGACGCGCCGATGACCGGCGACTACATCAAGGCCGAAGGCAAGGCCGGACGCATGGGAGCACGGCTGATGGCCATCGTTGCCGAAGGCACGCGCGGCCGTGTCTATCTCGCGCCGACACCTGAGCATGAAGCCGCCGCGCTGAAGGCACAGCCGGACTGGAAGCCGGAATCGGCATTGCCGGATGACCCGCGCAATTTCTGGACGGTGCAATACGGCCTGACCACCTACGGCGACCTCTTCACCCCCCGCCAACTCGTCGCGCTGACGGGCTTTTCCGATCTGGTCGGCGAGGCCATCGAAAAGATCAAGCGCGACGCCATCGCCGCCGGCCTGCCCGACGACCACCAGCCCCTCGCAAAAGGCGGCGCTGGCGCGACGGCGTATGCGGAGGCGGTGGGGGTGTATCTCGGGATGGCGATCAGCAAAATGGCAGACGCACAATCGTCGTTATGCAGATGGAAAACGACGATGGATCAATCCATCGCCACGTTCGGGCGCCAAGCTCTACCTATGGTCTGGGACTACTCGGAGGCCAATGCTTTTGGCGAAATGGCTGGCGATCCACTCGTATCGCTCAAGAACATGATGCGAGTTGTAGATCAATTACCGGCTACGCTTACTGGTCACGTCAATCAAGCAGATGCGCAGTCTCAACAATGGAGCACAGGAGCAGTCGTCTCCACCGACCCTCCGTATTACGACAACATCGGCTACGCCGACCTCTCGGACTTCTTCTACGTCTGGCTGCGCCGCGCGCTGCGCCCGGTGTTCCCCGATATGTTTGCCACCATGGCGGTGCCCAAGACCGAGGAACTGGTCGCC
>JBBIIR010000241.1:0-4121 GCA_037446455.1 Hydrogenophilales bacterium
CTTGGCGGCGGGGCGGGCTTCCGGCTTGTAGTCGGCGCGGTTGCCGTGGACGTCGGCACGCCGGGTTTCGGGTTTGCCCCAGGTGTTGCCGTTCTTCCGCGGACGCTCCCAGGCGTGGCCGGGCCGGGCCGGCCGCGCTTCCGGCTTGCCCCCTTGCCAGGCGGCCTGGCCGTGCGGCTTGCCCCAGGAGCTCGCGGCACGGTCATCGGCGCGCGGATGCTCGCCGGCCTGGGCCGGGTGCTCGGCGCGGGGCCGGTCTTCCCACTTGCGCTCACCCCAGGGTTTCTTCTCGCCCCAGGGCTTCTTGTCCGCCCACGCCTTGGCGCCTGGCTTGCGCTCGAACTTGCGGCCGCCGGCTTTGCCGAAATCCTTGTCGTGGCGCAGCTTGGGTTCCATGCCGGGCACCACTTCCACGCGCACGGGCTTGCCGATGTAGCGCTCGATCTCGCGCACCAGGTGGCGTTCCTTGCCATGCACCAGGGTGATGGCGATGCCGAGGCGGCCGGCGCGGCCGGTGCGGCCGATGCGGTGCACGTAGTCCTCGGCCTGGCGCGGCGCGTCGAAATTGATGACGTGGCTGATGCCGGCCACGTCGATGCCGCGGGCCGCCACGTCGGTGGCCACCAGGATGCGGGTATGGCCGTCGCGCAGCCGTTGCAGGGTGCGGTTGCGCTTGTGCTGGGGCATGTCGCCGTGCAGCGCGGCGGCGGTGAAGCCCTGCTCCAGCAGGGTCTCGCACAGCTCCTCGGCGCTGGCCTTGGTGGCGGTGAACACCACCGCCTGGTTGACGCCCGCGTCGCGCAGCAGGAAATCCAGCAGCCGATGCTTGTGGCCGATGTCGTCGGTGAACAGCAGGCGCTGGTCGATGTTGGCCTTGTGCTCTTCCCTGGTGGCCACCTCGATGCGCAAGGGCGATTTGGTCATCTGCGCGGCGATCTTGCCCACCTGGCCGTCCAGGGTGGCGGAGAACAGCAGGGTCTGGCGGCTTTCCGGGGTGCGCGCGACGATGTGCTCGATGTCTTCGATGAAGCCCATGTCGAGCATGCGGTCGGCCTCGTCCAGCACCAGGACCTCCAGGCGCGAGAAGTCGATGCGGCCGCGCTCCAGGTGGTCGATGAGGCGGCCCGGGGTGGCGATCATCACTTCCGGATGCACCTTCAGGGCCTGGAACTGCGGCCCGAAGGGGGCGCCGCCGACCAGGCAGACGGTGCGCAGCTTGCGCAGGCCGGCGCCGTAGATCATGGCCTGCTTCTGCACCTGCAGGGCCAGTTCCCGGGTGGGACACAGCACCAGCAGGCGCGGGCCGTTGCCCGGCAGTTGCGAAGGCTCGGCCAGCTTGTGCAGGCCGGGCAGCAGGAAGGCGGCGGTCTTGCCGCTGCCGGTGTGGCTGGAGACCAAGAGATCCTTGCCCTCCAGGGCGGCCGGGACGGCCTGGCGCTGTACCCCGGTCGGCTCGGTATAGCCGGTGGTTTCCAGACATTTCAAAACGATGGGGTTCAGACCCAGTTCGGCGAAGCTCATGCAAATCCTTTATCAAAACCTGGCCGTCCCGGCGCGCATGCAAGCATGGAAACGCCGGGCAACAGGCCACCGCGTCCGCTCGACGGACGCAAAATAAGAAACGCCCGCGGCGAACCCTTGCGGCCGCGTCGATTCTCGCGAAACACCGGCGCCAACCGTGTGCCGGGATGCCGAATCGACGGAAACGGGTTCCGTGAGGGAATCAGGTGAGGTCGGGGACGATGGGGCTGTGAAAACAGTCCCGTGGGCTATGGAAATCGGTCAGGAGACCGAAAAGCCGACTACTGCGTTGCACAACTGGCCCGCACTATACCCGAGGCCGCTTGATAAGTCATTGATTATTTTGTGCTATCCAGCGCGCCTTGCGCCGGCTCGATGAGCATGGCGTCGCCGTAGCTGAAAAACCGGTAGCGCGCGGCCACCGCGTGGGCGTAGGCGCGACGCATCAGGTCGGCGCCGCCGAAGGCGGAAACCAGCATGAGCAGGGTGGAGCGCGGCAGGTGGAAGTTGGTCAGCAGGCGTTCCACCACGCGGAAGCGGTAGCCCGGCGTGATGAACAGGTCGGTCTCGCCTTCTCCGGCCGACAGCGCGCCGCCGCGGGCGGCGGCCTCGAGGGCGCGCAGGCTGGTGGTGCCGACGGCGCAGACGCGGCCGCCCGCTTGCCCCGCCCGGGCGATGGCGTCCACCGTGACCTGGGGGATGGCGTAGCGCTCGGTGTGCATCCTGTGCTCGACCACATCCTCCACCCGCACCGGCTGGAAGGTGCCCGCGCCGACGTGCAGGGTGACGAAGGCGGTCTCCACGCCCCGCGTCTTCAGCGTGGCGAGCATGGCCTCGTCGAAATGCAGGCCGGCGGTGGGCGCCGCCACCGCGCCCGGCTCGCGCGCATACACGGTCTGGTAACGGGCGTCGTCGCCGGTTTCCGGCGGGCGCTCCAGATAGGGCGGCAGGGGCACCTCGCCGTACGCCTCCAGCCACTCCAGCACGCTGCGCGCGGGATCGAAGGCCAGGCGCAGCATGTCGTCGACCCGATCGAGGACCAGGGCCTGCACCGCATCGGCGAAACGCAGCACCATGCCGGGCCGTGGCGGCTTGCTGGCGCGGATGAAGACCAGGGCCTCGTGCTCGGACAGCACCCGCTCCACCAGGGCCTCGACTTTCCCGCCCGTCGCCTTGACACCGCGCAGCCGCGCCTTGATGACGCGGGTGTCATTGAACACCAGCAGGTCGCCGGGTCGGAACAGCTCCGGCAGCTGCGCGAAGCGACAATCGGCGAGAGTTCCCGACCCGCCGTCGACGTGCAGCAGCCGGCTGCCGCCACGCTCGGGCAGGGGATGGCGGGCGATGAGCTCGTCCGGCAGGTGATAGTCGAAATCGCTGGTCTTCATGGTCGCTGCGCATTATACGTTGCCGCTGCAATGGCCCTCGGCGATAATCCGCGGCCTCCGCCATCGCGCGGAGTCATGCCATCCTCATACGGCCCCGATGGCGGAATCGGTAGACGCACGGGACTCAAAATCCCGCGCCGCAAGGCGTGCCAGTTCGAGTCTGGCTCGGGGCACCAAATCGATGACAGGCAAGGTCTCCCGGATCCGCACGAGACAATCCCCCACTCCACGCAAGCTTGTAATAAGCCCTTGTTTGGGCTAGTTTCCCGACCACGTTAGGGGTGCCGTCACAAGCTTTCAGACGGCTGAGATCACACCCTTGGAACCTGATCCGGACCATTCCGGCGTAGGGAAGCGGCCCCCACCCAGCGCTCCCTATGTATTGCACACCTGGAGCGCATCATGAACGCCAACCCCCAATTCCTCGCCGCCACCGCCCACGTCGACGAGGCCGCCATCCAGCCTCTGCCCAACTCGCGCAAGGTGTACGTGGAAGGCAGCCGGCCGGACATCCGCGTGCCCATGCGGGAAATCAGCCAGTCCGACACCCCGACCGGCATGGGGGGCGAAAAAAACCCGCCCATCTTCGTCTACGACTGTTCCGGCCCCTACACCGACCCGGCGGCGAAGATCGACATCCGCAACGGCCTGCCCGCCCTGCGCCAGCAGTGGATCGAGGAGCGGAAGGACACCGAGGTGCTGGCGGGCCTGTCTTCCGATTACGGCCGCGGCCGCGCCAACATCGCCGAGCTCGCCAAGCTGCGCTTCCCCGGCCTGCACCGCCAGCCGCGCCGCGCCAGGGCGGGCATGAACGTCTCGCAAATGCACTATGCGAGAAAAGGCCTCATCACGCCGGAGATGGAATACATCGCCATCCGCGAAAACCTGCGCCGCCGCGAATACCTGGAAGCCCTGCGCCAGTCCGGTCCCCAGGGCGAGCGCCTGGCCAAACTGCTGGGCCGCCAGCACCGGGGCCAGAGCTTCGGCGCCGCCCTGCCGGAAGAGATCACCCCCGAATTCGTGCGCGCCGAAGTGGCGCGCGGCCGCGCCATCATCCCCTGCAACGTGAACCACCCGGAAACCGAGCCGATGATCATCGGCCGCAACTTCCTGGTGAAAATCAACGCCAACATCGGCAATTCCGCCCTGGGCTCCTCCATCAACGAGGAAGTCGACAAGATGACCTGGGCCATCCGCTGGGGCGGCGACACG
>JBBIIR010000242.1:0-4120 GCA_037446455.1 Hydrogenophilales bacterium
CGTTGCCTGAAGTACTCGTCTTGGTGAATCCCAACTTCACGCCCAGATCCTGGTTGAAGTTATCCCCGGCGATCACCACCCGCGCCTCGATCATGACCTGACGGGTGGGCACGTCGACACTCTTCAGCACGTCCTCAACGGCGGCATGGCGACTCGGGGTGTCGGTGACAATCAGGGTGTTGGTGGTGAGGTCGAAGGTGGCGCCGCCGCGTTCGGACAACACCCGGTTGACGTTGTCCTTCGTGGCGCGTCCGCCGCTCCCGGAAGTGGAGGTGCCACCCAGGGTGCTGCCGCCGGTCACCATATCCGCCTTGATACCGGTAGAACTGGGAGAACAGGTCGCATCTTCCTGACTGCTGGACATGTTGCGCGAATCGCCCGTCACCACCGCGACGGCATCATTGGCGCGCAGGTAGTTGAGGGGATAGCTGCGCGTCACCAGCGGTTCCAGCTCAGCCACCGACTTCCTGGCCTCCAGTTCCAGTTTCTCCTTGGCGATCAGCTCATCGCGCGGCGCCACCCAGATGACGTTGCCGCTGACCCGCTTGTCCAGGCCCTTGGCGCGCATGATGATGTCGAGCGCCTGGTCCCAGGGCACGTCCTTCAGGCGCAGGGTGACGTTGCCGGCCACCGTGTCGCTGGCGATGATGTTGAGGCCGGTGAAGTCGGCGATGACCTGCAATACCGCGCGGACTTCCACGTTCTGGAAATTCAGGGTCAGCTTCTCGCCGGTATAGACGGGCTTGTCCGCTTTCGCCGCGCGCGGATCCTCCAGCGAGCGCAGTTCCATGATGAACTGGCTGCCGGCCTGGTGCGCGGAGTAGTCCCACTTGCCGCGCGGGGTGACCAGCATGCGGGTGTTCCTGCCCTGTTCGAAGGTCTCCACCAGTTGCGCGGGGGTGGCGAAATCGGCCACGTCGAGGCGCCGCTGCAGCGGTTTGGGCAGCGAGGTGTTGAGGAAATCGACCTGCACCGCCTTGCCCTTCTGCTGGATGTCGATGCCCACGCCCGGGTCCGTGAGGCTGACGACGATGCGCGCCTCGCCGTTGTCGCCACGACGGAACTGGACGTCGCGGATGCCGTGGGGACGCGGCGAGCCGGCCTCGGGGAACACGGTGGGGGTGACGGCGGCCGTCTGTGCGCCGGCCGCTTTCTCGGCGACGCGCAACACCGCGAGCAGCGTATTGCCTTCGCGGCGCAGTTCATGCCTGGTGGGACCGTTCAGATTGAGGACGACGCGGGTGCGTTCCCCCGCCTGTACCACCTGATAGTTGCGGATCACGCCCTGGTTCAGGTTGAACGGAGCGCGGCCGACGCCACTGCCGGTGTCGGCGAAGTCCAGCACCAGGCGATGCGGATTGCTGGTGGCGAAGGCGATCGGCTCACCGCTCAGGGCTTCCTTGAAGGCGATCTTGACCACCTGGGTATCGTTCTGGCCGACCGACACGGACACGGCGTTGAGGACATTCTGCGCCGCCAGGGCGGGCAGGCCGAGCAGACAGGCCAGACCGGCCAACCAGGCCCGCCAAGCGGGCATGCGTTGCATGGACATACGCGTCGTTTTCATCGCCTTACTCCTGAAGGGCCAGCGTGGCCTTGGTTTCGGTCCAGTCGCCGGCGCCATCCTGGACGGTTTCCCTGAGTTCGATGCCCGTATCGCTGATGGCGACGACGAGCCCGAAATTCTGTCCCATGTATTCTCCCTTGCGGATGCGGTACAGCCTGTTTTCCGGGGTACGGATCAGGGCGTAGGTCTGCCCGCCCTTGACCAGGGTGCCGACCATGCGCAAACCGTCGAGGGGGAAATCCTCGAGGGGTTGCTTGATACGTGTGAGATCCGGCTGGAAGGCGCCGCCCGACTTGGAGGCCTTGAGGGTCCGCGGCCGGAACGGGTCGGGCACATCCGCCGCATCGTAACTGAAGATTTCCTGCACCTGCACCGGCGGCAGGGGTTCCAGGGCCTGTTGCCCGCCGGCGCCGGCCTGCGCCATGAAGGCGCGCAGGTCTGCGTGTTCGTCCTGCGCGCAACCGGCCAGCAGGACCACGGAAATGCCTGTCAGGGCAAAAATACCCTTGCGGGCATAAATACCCTTCAGGGCATAAATACCCTTCAGGGCATAAAGGAGCCATGCCTGTTTCATGGTTTCGCCGCTCCCATTTTCTGTCTCTTGACCTCGGCGAGTTCCTTCTCGTCCAGATAACGATAGGTCTGAATGCGCGCCTCCATGCTCAGGTTGGCATCCTTGCCCGGGGTCAGCACCACGTCGTGCAGGGTGACGATGCGCGGCAGTTTGGCGAGGTCGTTGGTGAACCAGCCGATGTCGTGGTAGCCGCCGGAGACCTTGATGGCCACCGGCAGGGTGGCATAGAAGTCGGCGAGGGTCTCGGCGCCGGGACGGAACAACTCGAATTCCAGGCCGCGGCCGACGCCGACCTGGTTGATGTCGGTGAGCAAGGCGTCCATCTGCGAGCGGTCCGGCAACTGGCGCAGCAGGGCGGCGAGCGACTGCTCGATCTCGCCGAGCCGCCTCTTGTAGTCCTCGTAATGCACGGCCTGGCCCTTCTTCACGCTGTAGGTATCGCGCAGCGACTGTTCCTCGCGTTGCGCGCTCTCCAGGTTGTTGAGGGCATCGGACCACACCAGGAACCAGCCTCCCGCGAGCACCGCCGCGAACAGCAGGACCAGGATGAGCACGCGCACCGGCGCCGGCGCGGCGGCGATGTCCTTCATATCCAGGTTGTTGAGATCGGACAGGTTCATGGCTTGGCGCCCTTGTGTCCAGAAGTTTTCGCCTCGGCGGCCGCGGCCTGCTTGCTGATTTTCACGTTCATCGCGAACTCGTTGACGCGCAGGTTACCCACCATGGCGGCCTTCACTTCCACCAGCGTCGGCTCATCGAACAGTTCCGTCTGTTCCAGCGCCCGCATGAAGCTCGACACCCGCGCGCTGGACTGGGCGTAGCCGGAAAGCGCCACCATCTCGCCGCTCTGCTTGACGCTCTTGAGATACATGCCGTCCGGCAGCTGCCGGGCGAGCACGTCGAACAGGCGCACCGCCTCGTCACGGTTCGATTGCAGGGATTCGACGGCCTGCTTGCGGGCCAGCAGATCGTTGGTCTTTTCCTTGAGTTGCGCGATCTCGGCGATCTGCTGATCGAGCTTGGCGATTTCCTCGCGCAGCAAGGCGTTGCGTCGCTCCTGCGCGGCCTTGGCCTCGACCAGGTAGGCCTGGCCCAGGGCGACCAGCGCCAATCCGGCGCCGAGGGCCGCGACGGCGAGGATGGCGAACAGGCGCTGCTGTTTCGCCTTTCTGATCTGGCGATGGGGAAGCAGGTTGATGCGGATCGGGTTCATGTCGGATCGAACCTCCGCAGAGCAAGGCCGCAGGCGACGAACAGGCCGGGCGCTTCCGCGGCCAGTTGGCGGGCCTTCACGTTGCTGGAAACCGCCATTTTCGCGAAGGGATTGGCGATCATCGTGCTGGTCTGCACCTTGCCATGCACCACGTCGTCCAGACCGGGAATGGACGCGCACCCCCCGGCGAGGAGGATATGGTCGACGCGCTGGTAGGACGTCGCCGAGAAGAACAGTTGCAGGGCGCGGCCGATTTCCTGGGCGATGGAATCCAGGAAGGGTTGCAGCACCTCGGCCTCGTAGCTGTCGGGCAGCAGACTCTTGCGCTTGGCATCCTCGGCCTCCTCCAGGGGCAGGTCGAAGCGCCGGCTGATCTCGTTGGTCAGGGTGTTGCCGCCCAGGGCGTGTTCGCGTTGATACACCATCTGATTGTCCAGCAACACGTTGACGTGCGTCGAACTGGCGCCGATGTCGATGATCGCCACCACCTGACCCTTGCCTTGATCGGGCAACTGGAACGCCATCTGCTCGTAGGCGGTCATCGTGGCGAAGGCATCGACGTCCATGATGGCGGTGCGCAGGCCGGCGGCTTCCGCCGCGGCGACCCGCTCTTCCACGCGTTCGCGCCGTGCCAGCACCAGCAGGGCATCGTTCTCGGTGGGATTCTTCGCGTTCGGCCCGAGGATCTGGTAGTCGAGGCTGACGTCGCCGAGCGGGAAGGAGGCGACCTGGTTCGCCTCGGCGTTGATCTGTGTCTCGACTTCAG
>JBBIIR010000243.1:0-4118 GCA_037446455.1 Hydrogenophilales bacterium
GCGCTGGTCCCGAGCGCAGCGAGGGATGGGCCGAAGGGCCACACAAAGCCAGGCGCCCGCACAGACGCGAAAGCGGGCGTGTAGCGGGCTCACCCAAATGGTGAACCGCGTCGAAGGCGCAAACGTCGGCAACCATGCGGATTTTCGAAGATCAATGAGCGGTCAACCGAGGAATCAAGGTTCATGCTTCCCGCTGGCGCAGGACTTCCTTGAGCAGGGGCAGGGAAACCGGGCGTTTGCGGCTCAGGGAATAGGCATCCAGGGCATCCACCATGCCCAGCAGATGCGGCAGATCGCGTCGGCAATGGGTGAGCAGATGGCGGGTGACTTCACCGGGCAGCCGCAAGCCATGCGCCTCGGCGCGCACCCGCAGGGCCGCGATCTTGTCGGCCTCGCTCAAGGGCGACAGGCGAAACACCAGCCCCTGCGCCAGGCGTGTGGCCAGATCGGGCCGCAGGCCGAGCTGGCCGGGTGGCGTCGGAGCACAGACCAGAATCCGGCCGGATCCTTCGCGGGCGGCGTTGATGAGGCTGAACAGACGGATCTGCGCGTCGCCATCCAGGCGATGCACGTCGTCGACCGCCAGCCAGGAGACGGGCGGTTCCGGCATGGGCGGCGCCAGGACGGCGCCTGCGTAGCGGGCCCAAGCCGCCAGCAGATGGCTCTTGCCGGTCCCCGCCTCTCCCCAGAGGTAAAGCAGCGGTTCGCCGCCCAAGCCGGCGGCGTGGGCGCGCACGGTGGCGCAGGCCTCCGCGTTGGGTCCGGGCAGGTAGTTGTCGAAGTCGGCGGGAGCGTCCGGCCGGATGTCGAGGATCAATTGTCGCATGGCGCGATTTTATCAGTCGCGCGACAGTCGCCTGTTTGCGCGGGCCGACTTGACAGCACCCGACCCCGCCACTACAACGCCTCATCCCGTATGCCAATCCATGCCAACCCGCCGATGAATTTCGCGCAAGCGATCGCCATGCTTCCCCAGGCCAGACCGGTCCTCGACGTGCCTCCCGTGCTGGAGGAAGAACTCGAAGCCGCCGAGCGCGAGTCCCTCATCGCCCGCATCAAGTCGCTGCTGCTGGAACGCGATGCGGTGCTGGTGGCGCACTACTACACCTCGGCCGACCTGCAGCGGCTGGCCGAGGAAACCGGTGGTTGCGTGTCGGATTCCCTGGAAATGGCGCGCTTCGGGCATGCCGCGAAAGCGCGCACCCTGGTGGTGGCGGGCGTGCGCTTCATGGGGGAAACCGCGAAGATCCTCAATCCGGAGAAGCGCGTGCTCATGCCCGACCTGGGCGCCGAGTGCTCCCTCGATCTGTCCTGCCCCGCGGAGGATTTCGCCCGCTTCTGCGATGCGCATCCCGACCGCGAGGTGGTGGTGTACGCCAACACCTCGGCGGCGGTGAAGGCGCGCGCCGACTGGATGGTGACCTCCAGCATCGCCGTCAAGGTGGTGGCCCACCTGCACGCGCAGGGCAAAAAGCTGATCTGGGCGCCGGACCGCTACCTGGGCGACTATGTGCAAAAGGCCACCGGCGCCGACATGCTGCTCTGGCAGGGCAGTTGCGTGGTGCACGAGCGCTTCAAGGAGGACGGCATCCGTGAACTCATGGCTCTGCATCCCGAGGCCGCGGTGCTGGTGCATCCGGAATCGCCGGCCGGCGTGATCGCCCTCGCCGATGTGGTGGGTTCCACCACCCAGTTGATCCGGGCGGCCGCGGAACTGCCGCATCCCACCCTGATCGTCGCCACCGACAACGGGATTTTCCACAAGATGCGGCTGGCGGCGCCCGGCAAGACCTTCCTCGAAGCGCCCACCGGCGGGCGCGGCGCCACCTGCGTGTCCTGCGCGCATTGTCCCTGGATGGCCATGAACGGCCTGCGCAAGCTCTGTCGGGTGCTGGAAACGGGCGATAACGAGATCCACGTCGAGGAGGATGTCCGCGCCAGAGCCGAGGTATCGATCCATCGCATGCTGGAGTTTGCCGCACGCGCGGGCATCGGCCTGGCCGGCCGCAGCGGCGACTGATCGCCCGCGTGCAAGTGAGATGCTTCACAGTGCCCGGCCGGGCGCTGTGTTCATATCGCCGCTGGGTCCGAGTCAACCCACCCAACGACGAGAGCAAACATGGGCTTCATGCAGGAATTCAAGGCATTCGCCATGCGCGGCAACGTCATCGACCTGGCCGTCGGCGTGGTCATCGGCGGCGCCTTCGGCAAGATCGTCGATTCCCTGGTCAAGGACGTGATCATGCCCCCCGTGGGTGCGCTCATGGGCGGCGTGGACTTCAAGCATCTCTACCTCAATCTGGGCGCCACCAGCTTCGAAACCATGGAAGCGGCCGAGAAGGCCGGCGCGCCGCTCATCAAGTACGGCGCCTTCATCAACAGCATGGTGGATTTCACCATCATCGCCCTGGCCATCTTCGTCGCGGTGAAAGCCATCAACCGGCTTCAGCGCAAGCGCGAGGAGGAAGCGCCGGCGGCGCCTCCGCCCACCCCCGAGGATGTGCTGCTGCTGCGCGAGATTCGCGATGCCTTGAAGCAGTGAGCACCATGATTCAGCAATATCCCGGGCACGTATAGCCTGTTATTGCAACATGACGATCAGCCTGGCAGGTACCAGCGGGAAGACAGAGCAACCGACGGTCGCGTGGTTCGCGACACACATAACCCACAGCAGGAGAACAATGATGCGTAAACGCCCCACACTCATCAGCACGCTGGGCGCCGCCCTGGCTTTCGCCGGTATCGTGCAGGCGCAGGCCAGCGAGCCTTTCTACAACCCGGCCAATACCGCCAGCACGTCAGGCAAGACCGCCGGCCATGAGCTCTACAAGACCATCGGTTGCCCAGGCAGGGCCTTGCTGGATGCGCCTTGCCCGGCCCCGGCGCCGGCCAAGGCCGTAGCTCCAGCCGCCGCTCCAGCTGCCAAGCCGCTCGACAGTGACGGCGACGGTGTGACCGATGACCGCGACCGTTGCCCCGGCACCCCGCAGAGCGCCCGTGTTGACGCCCACGGTTGCGAACTCGATAGCGATGGCGATGGTGTTGTCGACCGCCTGGACAAGTGCCCCGGCACGCCCGCGGGCCGCAAGGTCAACGCCAATGGTTGCGAGCTCGACGCTGACGGCGACGGTGTGGTGGATGCCCTCGACAAGTGCCCGACCACGCCCGCCGGCCGCAAGGTCAATGCCCAGGGCTGTGAACTCGACAGCGATGGCGACGGCGTCGTGGACGCCCTCGACAAGTGTCCCAACACGCCCGCGGGCGCGCGGGTGAACGCCGATGGCTGCGAACTCGACAGCGATGGCGACGGTGTCGTTGATCGCCTCGACAAGTGCCCCAACACCCCGGCCGGCGACAAGGTGGACAACCAGGGTTGCACCCTGCTCAAGACCATCGTGCTGAAGGGGGTCAACTTCGACTTCAATACCGCACAGTTGCGTGCGGATGCTTCCGCCATCCTGGATGACGCGGTAGCCATCCTCAAGCGCTACCCCGCCCTCAAGGTCGAAGTGGCCGGCCATACCGACAGCAACGGCGCGGAAGCCTACAACCAACGGCTGTCCGAGAACCGCGTCAAGGCGGTGATGGACTACTTCGTCGGCAAGGGCGTCGACGCCGCCCAGTTGACCGCCAAGGGGTATGGAGAGTCGGAGCCCGTCGCCGACAACGCGACCGCCGACGGGCGCGCCCAGAATCGGCGCGTGGAACTGCGCATCCTCAACTGAAACGGAGTATTACGTTCATGGCCCCCGGCACGGTGTCGGGGGCGTTTTTTCGTACGAAATATTTGACCAGGTGCCTTGCTGCCCTGTCGCACTGTTGCACAGCAACCCCTGCATACACGGGTTTGTTCAAGTTGTTTGGCAACAGTCACCTGGAATCATTTTCTCCGGCAACGCACGGCGGTAGCAATGTTCTCCACAGCGCAGCCGCGTCAGGACTGGGGCGGGTCGAGGGGATGTCCATCCGGAACAAAAACGACAACGGCCCGCATGTGCGGGCCGTTGTCGTGCCAGTCTGTGTTCTGGCGTCCCCACGGGGATTCGAACCCCGGTTACCGCCGTGAAAGGGCGATGTCCTAGGCCTCTAGACGATAGGGACTGATGAGGCCGAAGGCC
>JBBIIR010000244.1:0-4107 GCA_037446455.1 Hydrogenophilales bacterium
GACTCCGCGCTCGCCATTCAAATCGACACCACCCCGCATCGCTCGGAAACCCGCACCAGTCATGACTTGCAGCGATTCATTCATTCATTTAACCGGACAGTAGTGTTGTTCGGGGGAAAACCTACCCTCTCCCCCAGCCCCTCCCCCCGAGGGGGAGGGGAGTGAATTCAGCCAACCTTGAAGTTGGCGTTGACGCGCTCGGGGAACGGGATGAGTTCGTTGTCCTGGTGGATGGCAAATCTGACCAACGACACGAGGTCGGTAAGGATGCGTTTGCCGCTGGCGCCTTTGACCTTGGATTTTTCCAGCGCGGCGTAGGCTTGCCAGAGCTGGGATTCGTTCCACAGGTAGGGCGGCTTTTCGATGGCGTCGGCGAGTTCTTTCACCGCCTCGAAGGTGAGACGCTGTTTGTAGGGCTTGCTGTAGAGGATTTGCAGGGCGGTGATTTCGTCCTTGTGGTCGGCGATAAATTGCTCGAAGGATTGGACGAGGCCTTTGGCGCGGTCGCGGGCGGCCTGGCTGAAGCCGGCTTCGATGACCTGGTCCTGGCTGACGTGGTCGATGGTGAGTTCATTTTTGGCTTTGATGTCGAGGATGAGCTGGCGCAGGGCGGGGTCGCAGAGGGGTTTGGCGGCGGTGGTGCGGGCTTCGGTGCGTTGGGTTTCTGGATTCCCGCCTTCGCGGGAATGACGATCGCCCTCTCCCCCGGCCCCTCTCCCGCTTGCGGGCGAGGGGAGAAATGCGGCGTCGGGGTTGAGGGATTCGACTAGCTGGTGGGCGAGGTCTTTCAGGCCGAGGCCGCCGCTGGCGGCGCGGATTCTGGCGTCGTCCTCGGCACTGATGCGGTGTTCCATCCGAGCCAGGCGGCCGGCGATGCTGGTGATGACGTCGTCTTCGGTGTTGCCGAAGGCGACGGCTTGCAGCAGGCGTTCGAAGCTGACG
This sequence comes from Hydrogenophilales bacterium, assembly GCA_037446455.1. GTDB lineage: Bacteria > Pseudomonadota > Gammaproteobacteria > Burkholderiales > Thiobacillaceae > PFJX01. Next base: position 943 of record JBBIIR010000244.1, read on the forward strand.
CTGGGCTTTTTCTCCATGGGGCGGGCGTCGGTCTTGTCCTGCTCGCACACGCCGACGGCGTCGATGATGACGAAGTGGTCCTTGGCCGTGGCGTCGGGGGTGACGGCCTTGAGGTCATCGGGCTTGATGACGCGCACGCCGCGGCCTTTCATCTGCTCGAAGAAGCCGCGCGATTTGACGGCACGCATGAAGAAGACGATTTCCACCGGCTTGATGTCGGTGCCGGTGGCGATCATGTCGACGGTGACGGCGACGCGGGGGTGGTAGCTGTTGCGGAAGGCGGAGATCAGCTCCTTGGGCGTGGCGCCGGTGGTGCGGTAGGTGATCTTATGGGCGAGTTCGTTGCCCTTGCCGAATTCCTCGCGCAGGACTTCGACGATGTTTTCGGCGTGGTTGTCGTCCTTGGCGAAGATCAGCGTTTTCGGCACTTCGCTGCGGCCGGGGAAGATTTCACCGAACAGCTTGTCGCGGAAGGTGCGCACGATGGTGCGGATCTGGTCCGGGGTGACGACGTCGCGGTCGAGCTGGTTGGGGTCGTAGGCGAAGTCGTCGTCGAGTTCTTCCCAGCGGGTTTTGCGGGTGTCGCGTTCCTGCTTTTCCACGTAGTAGCCGGCTTCGACCTTGGAGCCCGCCTCGGTGATGGCGGTCTTGATGCGGTAGACGTCGTAGTTGACGTTGACGCCGTCGGCCACGGCCATTTCATGGTTGTATTCCATGACCAGGTTCTGGTGGAAGAAGCCGAAGGTCTGCTTGCCCGGCGTGGCGGTGAGGCCGACGAGGTAGGCGTCGAAGTATTCCAGCACCTGCGCCCACAGGTTGTAGATGGAGCGGTGGGCCTCGTCGGTGACGATGATGTCGAAGGTCTCGATGGGGATGGCGGGGTTGTATTCGATGGGCTCGGGCTGGGTGAAAAGGCTTCCCTCTCCCCCGGCCCCTCCCCCCGAGGGGGAGGGGAGCAAAGCATCGGGTGAGACTTCATCGAGGTCTTCGGGCAGGTCGCGGCCCTTGAGCATGGAGTACAGGCGCTGGAGGGTGCAGATGCAGACGCGGGCGGTGGTGTCGATCTGGTTGCCCTGCAGGCGCTGGACGATGTATTCCTCGCTGAATTTGTAGTTGTTGTAGGGCGAGACGTATTGCTGGAATTCCTTGAGGGTCTGGTCGGCGAGGTTACCGCGGTCAACCAGGAACAGGATGCGCCGCGCCCCGGCGAACTTGATCAGGCGGTAGATGAAGGAAATCGAGGTGAAGGTCTTTCCCGAGCCGGTGGCCATCTGGATCAGGGCGCGCGGGCGGTTTTCCTTGAGGGATTGTTCCAGGTTGTTGATCGCCTTGATCTGGGCGGGCCAGAGGCCTTCTTCCTTGAGCGCGGCATGGCTTGCAGGCGGGTTAGGAAGGTGGCGGCGGGTTGGGCAACGGAAAAATCGCCCTCTCCCCCGACCCCTCCCCCCGAGGGGGAGGGGAGATAGGCGAGCCACTCGGCCAGGAGTTCGGGTTTGTGGAAGGCGAACACCGGACGCGAGCGCGGCACCGGGTCGAGGCCGTTGGTGAAGCGGGTTTCAACGCCGGTGGATTGGTAGGAGAACGGCAACGGGTCGCGCCAGCGCGGCAGGCCGTCGGGCAGGCCCTGGGTGTATTTGGCGGCCTGAATTTCCACGCCGGAAAGGCTGACGCCTTCCTTCTTGGCTTCGATCACCCCGGCAGCCTTGCCGTCCACGTAGAGCAGGTAATCGGCAAAGCCGTGGCCGGGTTTCAGGGGGGACTCGCGAATGGCCACGTCGCGGGCGGCGTGGATGTTGGCAATGGCCGCATCGCAGACATGCCAACCCGCCAAGGTAAGCAGCGCATCGATGTTCCCCCTTGCTTGTTGTTCAGGCTGAACCATGTCCCCATGCAATATCGATTCTTGGCGAATCGTCGCACAAGTCTGGCCTGGATGAGGAGTTTGGCCGTGTCGATGGGGAGGCACTCCAGGCCCAACGACCCGCCAACCGCTGGTGCCGGAACTACCCGCAGCTCCCCGTGTCAGGTAGCCTTCGCTCCCATAGCCGCCCCACACAACCGCGAGGAGGCCCCCGCATGAACACCCCCGCCGATCCCCTGCAAGCCGAATTCGATTCGCTCGTGCCGCCGCCCCTGCCGCTGGACCGGCGCGGTTTCCTGGTCACCGCGCTGGGCGCCGGTTTCGCCCTGGCGGTGCAGCCGGTGATGGCGCAGAGCGCCATCAGCACCGACACGGCCGGCCTCGACGCCGGCGAAATCCAGGTGCCCACCGGCGACGGCCGCATGCCCGCCTACCGCGCCCAGCCGGCGCGGGGCGCGAATTTCCCGGTGATCCTGGTGGTGCAGGAAATCTTCGGCGTGCACGAGCACATCCAGGACATCTGCCGCCGCCTGGCCAAGCTGGGCTACCAGGCCATCGCCCCCGAACTCTTTGCCCGCCAGGGCGATCCGCGCCAGTACAGCGCGATTCCGGACATTCTCGCCAACGTCGTGTCGAAGGTGCCGGATGCGCAGGTCATGGCCGACCTCGACGCCTGCGTGGCCTGGGCCGCGGCCAACGGCGGCGACACCCGGCGGCTGGGCATCACCGGCTTCTGCTGGGGCGGGCGCATCACCTGGCTGTACGCCGCCCACAACCCCGCGGTGAAGGCCGGCGTGGCCTGGTACGGCCGCCTGACCAGCGCCGCCAACGCCATGACGCCGAGGCATCCGCTGGATCTGGCGCGCGAACTGAAGGCGCCGGTGCTGGGCCTCTACGGCGGCCAGGACACGGGCATCCCCAACGACACGGTGGAACGCATGCAGAAGGCCCTGGCGGATTCCGCCAACGCCACGAGCAAGGCCTCCGCCATCCACCTCTATGCCAACGCGCCGCATGCCTTCCACGCCGACTACCGGCCCAGCTACCGCAAGGAGGAAGCGGAGGACGGCTGGAAGCGCATGCGCGAGTGGTTCGCGAAGCATGGCGTTTGAGGCGGGCCACGGCGCTCCTTGCCACGCGAGATTGCAGCCGGTCATGCAAGCATGGCGTAGCTAAGCGCCCTCCCCATCAATCTAACGGACATGACTTTGAGAAGACGCCCCGAAGCATGAAAGTCATGCCCGTTTCCCTCCCTTGCAGGGCGCGCCCCGGACTGCATTCCGGGGCCGTTCGGCGGGCGCGGA
>JBBIIR010000245.1:0-4097 GCA_037446455.1 Hydrogenophilales bacterium
TGCTGATGGCCAGGTTGATGGCGGTGAAGGACTTGCCCTCGCCGGGCAGGGAACTGGTGACCATGATCAGGTTGCCGTTGCGCACCGGAGCATTGCCGCCATGCCCCAGCGCATTGGTGATGAGCGGGCGTTTGATGAGCCGGTATTCCTCGGCGATCTTGCTGCGTCCCGCATCCGGGGTGAGGGCGCCCATCCTGTGCAATCGGGCGATGTCCACCGAGCCGCGCTGGCTGCCGATCACGGTGGCGGGACCCTCGTCCTCCTCGATGCTGTGGGTCGGGACCACCCTGGCCGGCTCGGCGGGCTTCGCGAAGGAGGATTCGGCGCGCTCGATGGCGGCCTCGATCAGGCGACCGCTTTCCTCCCTGGAGGCCGCCGGACGATTGGAAACGATGGCGGATGGGGGAGGCGTTTCCTCCTGCCCCAGTTTGCCCGCCGCGCGTTCGATGATGCTCATGTCCGCTCCTTTGCCTATGCCGCCGGGGAAAGCACGAGGTAATAGATCAACTGGGCGATCAGGGCCAAGCCCAAGGCCAGGGCGCCGGCGCCGAACAGCAGGTTGCCGCGGCGCGCCTTGCGGCGGTGGGCATCCGTCTCGATCAGGGTCACCATGCCCAGCAGCGGCACGTTGGCCAGATCGCGCAGTTGCCGCCGGCTGTCCACCGTCGGCCGCAATTGCGTCAACAGGAAAGCCAGGGCCAGGCCGACGCCGATACCGCCCAGGGGTACGGCGGAAACCAGCAGGGGACGATTCGGCCAGGCCGGTTTGTTGGGCACCCGTGGCGGGTCGATGACGCGGAAATCGACGATGTCGGTCTTGCTTTCCACTTCGCCGGAAAGGGCCACGGTCTCCCGGCGAGCCAGCATTTCCGAATGTTTTTGTTTAACGATGCCCAGTTCCCGCGTCAGTTCGGTGTATTCCGTTTCGATCTGGGGAATACGGTCCACCGCCCGGTAGAGCTCGGCGCGCTTCCTCTCCATCTGCCTCACCCTGGCCTTGAGCGAAGCCAGATTGGCATCCGCCTCGGCGATGGCGATGGTCAACTGCTGGTAGATCGGGTTCTGCGCCTTCAGCGTGCTGTGCGGCTGTTCCTTGACCTGGGCCTTGAAGGCCTCCTCCTCCTGTTTCTTCTGCTCCTGCAGGCGGGCGATCAGCTGCCGTACTCGGGCGATGTCCGGGTGCACATCGGTATAGCGCAGGCGCAGATTATCCAACTGGCCCTGCAGCGCGGCGATGCGTCCGTCCAGGGCGGTGGTGGTTGCCGTCACCGGAGTGAACCCGGGCGGGGGACTGACCAGCACCTCTTCCTGATCTTCGAGTTGCTGCTGCAACTGTTTCTTGCGGTTGGCCGCCTCGTCCTGTTCCAGCTTGGCCTGCTCCAGGGCAACACTGATCTGGCTGAGCTTGGAGTAGAAATCGCCGCCCTGGCCCGGCATGGTGCCGACATTACGACGCTTGAATTCCTCGACCTCTTTCTCCTTCTGCCGCAGTCGTTCCTCATAGGCCTTGAGTTGGTCCTCGATGAATTTCTGGGTATTAGAGATGTCCGTGCGCGCGCCGCCCAGACTGCTTTCCGTGAAGATGGTCAACAGCGCCTGCGCCACTCTTCTCGCCAGATCGGGGTTGGCATGCTGGTAGGCGATGGTGTACAGGTTCTCGCGATTGGTGCCGGAGAGTTGAATCGCCTTGGCCAGCTCGGTATACAACTCCTCCTGCTGCTTGGGCGTCTTCGCGCGCAGATCCAGGTCGGTCATGCGCGCCACCTTTTCCAGGTTGGGGCGGCTCGCCAGGGTGCGGGTGACCATGGCGACCTGCTGTTCCACGTTCGGCTGTACCGCCATGCCGGACATCAGCGGGCGCAGCAGCGACTGGGTGTCCACGTAGACGCGGGCCTGGGCCTCGTAGCGGTTCACCAGGGTATACACCCACACCCAGCCCACCACCGCGATGAGCCAGGCGGCGACCAGCACCACCCAGCGCTTGCGCCAAATCCCCAGGGCATACCCCATGACCTGATCAAAGGCTTCATTCATCCCGTTTGTCTCCTGGCAGGAAAGGCCGCGTCACACGCACAGGTCAGAACCAGCTTTCGGGGATGAGCAGCACGTCGCCGGGCAGGATGTCGACGTTGGCGGAAATGTCGCCTTCCTTGAGCAAGTCATCCAGACGGACGGAGTACTGCTGCGGCTTGCCGTCCACCACGCGCAGGATGCTGGCGCGGTTGCCATCGGCGAAATCCGTGATGCCGCCCACCATGATCATGAGATCGACCAGGGACATATGCTCGCGATAGCTGAGCGTCTGCGGCTTGGCGGCCTGGCCGAGCACGCGGATCTGCTGGTCGTAGGGCCCGACGCCGCCGGCGACGGTGACGGTGACCACGGGATCCTGAATGTAGCGGGCGAGGATTTTCTCGATTTCCCGCGCCAGCATGGTGGGCGTGCGGCCGCTGGCCTGCAGATCCTCCACCAGGTTCATGGTGACCTTGCCGTCCGGGCGGATGGGGAAGGAACCGGAAACCTCGGGATTGCCCCACACGAACACGTTGATGGAATCACCGGGCCCGAGGATGTAGAGCCAGTCCGATGGCGCCGTGGCCTTGGCCGGAACGGGCGTCGCCTTGACCGGGGCCGGGGGGTAAAGGGGATCGCTGGCACAGGCGGTCAGGAAAGCCGCCAGCAGGACGGGCAGGAAATGGCGTTTCATTCGGGTTCTCCCACTACAGGTCGAAAAGCGCGTGGATTATGCCACAGGCGCTATGTCGGCATTTTTAATCGGAACTTGAGTCTTTCGCGCTTGCTGGCGCGCTGACCGCCGGATACCCCGCCTCAGTCGAGCCAGCGCACCAGATAATACAGGCGAAAGCCCTCCGAAGAGCGCGAGGGGCCGCTGGCCACGGCGGCGTAGTAACCCTCGCGCGGCCGCGCGGCGGCGCGCGCCTCCGCCTCCGACACGCACACCCGCACGCAGCCTTCCGGGTAGCGCTTGCGGTTGCGGCCATTCGGCGCGTAGATGACCACATGGCCCGTGCCCACCAGCGGCGATTCGGTGTCCGCGAGCAGACTGGATATGGCCTCGGCCATCAGTTCAGCTTCTTTTCCGGTGGCATGAAACGCACGGCATGTGAGGCGGGCGGCTCGTCGGCGTAGGACGGCCTTTCGTTGCGGGAAAGTCCGAGCGCATCGGCCAACTCCGCCTCGCGCGCGGAAATCAGCCCCAGGCACATGCGGATGTTCTCCACCGTCTCCGGGGTAAAAGGACTGGGCACGCCATCGCGCGGCGCCACATCGCGCACGATGGAGGTCAGCGTCTTGCGCATGGCGCGCAGGATCCGCTGTTCCTTGCTGAGTTCCGCTTCGCTGTTCATGGTGGATCATCCCGTTCGGCACATGCGGCGCATTGTGCTTAGCAAGCGCACGTCGGGCAACCTTCTTCAATGCATGGACAATTCCCGCGACCAGCCCCTATTTATTTCGAGCAGGGCGCCTAAAGTAAACTTGTCACAGTCCGTTAATCGACCATCTACTTCCTTCTACAATCGGCATCATGCGTCTTCATTCCGCCCTTACCCCGCTGCTCGCGCTGGCCCTGGCCGGCTGCGCCGTCAATGGCGATCCGCGCGACCCGCTGGAAGCCATCAACCGGCCGATCCACAGCTTCAACGAGGGATTCGACCGCTATGTGATGAAGCCCGTGGCCCGGGGCTATGAATGGTTGCTGCCGAATTTCGCGCAGAGCGGCGTGCGCAACTTCTTCTCCAATCTGAACGACGTCACGGTCCTCGCCAACAACATCCTGCAACTCAAGCCGGAACAGAGCACGCGCGATTTCCTGCGCCTCGCCTTCAACTCCACTTTCGGACTGTTCGGCCTGCTGGACGTGGCCAGCGAGATGGGCCTGAAGAAGAACAACGAGGATTTCGGACAGACCCTGGGCTACTGGGGCGTGGGCACCGGCCCCTACCTGGTGCTGCCTTTCCTCGGCCCGAGCAATGTGCGCGACACCGCCGGCCTGGTGGCGGACATCGCTTACACGGACCTGGTCTACAACCATTCCAATCTGTCCACCCGCGACCCCACCATGGTTCTGCGCGTGG
>JBBIIR010000246.1:0-4091 GCA_037446455.1 Hydrogenophilales bacterium
ATGTCGATGCCCCGCAGTTCCGGTTTGCCCATGCGCCAGAAACGCACGGCATCGCCGATCAGCGTGTTCAGGTTGACCTTCGCCTGAGCGTTGGTGGAGGCGGCGCCGGCGGGCTCGCGCATGCGTTGCAGGATACGGCCCACCCGGCGCAACTCCTCCTCGACCAGGTCGAGGTCCTTGCTTGCCTGTTCCGGGTTCGCCAGCTGCTGGCGCAGCACGGCGAGATAGTTGCGGATCACGCCCAGGGGGTTGTTGGCCTCGTGCACCAGTTTGCGCGCGTGCAACTGTTGCGCTTCGGCGGCGTCGCGCAGGGCCCCGGCGGTTTGCTCGCGCATGCGGACGGCCAGCCCCAGGCGGCGCCCGGCTTCGCGGGAGAAGGTGTGCAGCAGGGCCTGCTTGCGCGCGAAGTGTTCGAGGCTGGCGACATCGCTGCCGATGGCCAGGGCGCCCAGGGCCTTGCCCTCGAACGCCAGCGGCAGGCAGAGCAGGCGTTCCCCGCCGAGCAGGCGCAGCACCTGCATGTCGGCGAGATGCTCGCCTGCGGCCTTGTGGCCGGCGAGGCCGATGCGTCCCTGAAAGGCCAGGGCGATGCGGGAACGCGGATCGGCGGGATCGATGGCGATTTCCTCGCCGCGTGGGTCGTGGTCCTGTCCGCCTCGCCAGCGCAGGCCGGCATTCTCGGGGGTGAACACGGCGCAGGCGCGGGCGCCGAAGAGCATCGACGCGCCGCGGCGGACATCGAGCAGGGCCGCGTCGATTTCGGGGGTCGTCGCCATCTCGGGTTGCCCCAGCATGCCCTGCATGCGCTGCGCCACCGCCTCCGCCAGGGTTGGCGTGGCGTCCTCGATGGACGTGTCCGCCAGCGGGGCGGGCCGCGGCGGCAGCTCGATGCCCAGTTCGGCGGCGATGGCGCGCGCCTCGGTCTGGGCGGCCTCCAGCAACTCCAGCACCTGCGGGGTGTCGAGATTCCAGAAAGCCAGATCCGTCTCCTGCGCGGCGAGCCCGTGGTCGGCCTGAGCGTTGCACAGGTTGGCGAGCATGACGATCTGCACCAGGGGGTGGGCCTGCTTCACCCGCTCCACGGTCTCGTGGTGGTAGAGCAGGCTGTCCACGAAGATCGCGTGCAGGCCCCAGCGTTCCGCCAACCACGCTCCCACCTCGGCATGGGTCAGGCCGAAGGCCGCCTGTTCCCGGCGCATCAGTTCCTGCTCGCCGGTGAAGCTCCTGAACATGTCCAGGTAGCGGTCACCCTCGGTGGTGAGCAGGGCCAGCTGGCCGACGTCGTGCAGCAAACCGGCCAGATAGGCTTCGTCGACATTGCCATAGCTCAGTCTTTCGGCGAGCTTGCGCGCGGTCACCGCCACGCTGAGGCCGTGGAACCAGAAATAGCCGAGGTCGCAAGCGCGGGATTTCTGGAAGCGACCGAACAGTTCCGCCACCGATTGGTTGAGGGCCAGCCGGCGTATGCTGGTGGTGCCGAGCACGGCCAGGCACTGGTCGATGGTCTCCAGGCCGCGGCCGGGCCGGTAATACGGCGAGTTGGCGATGCCCACCACGCGCGCGGCGATGCCGGCGTCCTTGCCCACCACCGCGCCGATTTCCGCCATGCCGACGTCGTCGCGGTCGCACAGCGCCATCAATTCCAGCAAAACCTGGGGCAGCGACGGGAGTCGCGCCGTGGCCAAGCGCTTGTGGATGGCGAGAGATTCGATCTGCATGCGAGGCGCGGGTCGCTTCGGGGAGACTGGTGGATGTCCCGACTTCTGGTTGACGAAGCTTTATCGGCGCGAAATCGGGAGACTTGAGGCCTCCAGCATGCCAGCGCCCGCCGCGTGCCGAAGGCGCTTGGCTACGGCATCTGGCTGGAATTGCGGCGGGTGTGTACGCCCAGCATGCAAGGTTCCGGCTACCTCAGGCGATCTCGCGCAGGAAGTCCCGCACCAGTTCCACGCGCTTTTCCAAGGTGGGCGCTGCCTTCTCGATCTTCAGCCGGTCCTGGCCGGCGAGCTTGTATTCGCGCTTGCTCTGAATGAGCTGGATGAGCTGCATGGGGTCCACCGGCGGATTGGGCACGAACTGGATGCTGGCCGCCTCCGGCCCCACGTCCAGGCGGGCGATGCCGTAGCGCTTGGTGTCCAGGCGCAGGCGATGCACCGCCAGCAGGGTTTCGCCGGCTTCCGGCAGCAGGCCGAAGCGGTCGATGAGTTCTTCCTTCAGATCGTCCAGTTCTTCGCCGGAATCGCAGTTGGCCAGGCGCTTGTAGAGCACCAGACGTTCGTGGATGTCGCCGCAATAGCTGTCCGGCAGCAGGGCGGGCAGGTTGAGGTTGATTTCGGCGGTGACGGCCAGCGGCGCGTTCATGTCCGGCTCGCGCCCGGCTTGAAGTGATTTCACCGCGCTGTTCAGCATGTCGTTGAAAAGATTGAACCCAACCTCCTGCATTTCGCCGCTTTGGTTCTCCCCCAGCACCTCGCCGGCGCCGCGGATTTCCAGGTCGTGCATGGACAGGTAGAAGCCGGAACCCAGGTCTTCCATGCTCTGGATGGCCTCCAGACGCTTGCTGGCGGCGGGGGTCACGCCGGCGCCGTTGGGCGGGGTGAGCAGGTAGGCATAGGCCTGGTGATGCGAGCGGCCGACGCGGCCACGGAGTTGATGGAGCTGGGCCAGGCCGAACTTGTCGGCCCGGTTCATGAGGATGGTGTTGGCGCTGGGCACGTCGATGCCGGTCTCGATGATGGTGGTACACAACAGCACGTTGAAGCGCTGGTGGGTGAAGTCGCGCATGACGTGTTCCAGCTCGCGTTCCGGCATCTGCCCGTGAGCGATCTCGATGCGGCCTTCCGGAATCAGCTTCACCAGCTTTTCGTGCATGGTGCGGATGGTTTCCACCTCGTTGTGCAGGAAGTAGATCTGGCCGCCGCGCTTCAGCTCGCGCAGGCAGGCCTCGCGGATGAGGCCGTCGGAGATGGGCTGCACGAAGGTCTTGATGGCCAGGCGCTTCTGCGGCGCGGTGGCGATCACCGAGAAGTCGCGGATGCCTTCCAGCGACATGGCGAGCGTGCGCGGGATGGGCGTGGCGGTCAGGGTGAGCACGTCCACCTCGGCGCGCAGTTCCTTCATGCGCTCCTTCTGGCGGACGCCGAAGCGGTGCTCCTCGTCGATGATGACCAGGCCCAGATGCTTGAAGGACACCTCCTTGGACAGCAGCTTGTGGGTGCCGATGACGATGTCGATGCGGCCTTCCTTCAGGCCCTGCAGGGCGGCGGCGACCTCCTTGGCCGAGCGGAAGCGGGACAACTCCGCCAGCTTCACCGGGAAGTCGGCGAAGCGGTCGGAGAAGGTCTGGAAGTGCTGCTCGGCGAGCAGAGTGGTGGGGCACAGCACCGCCACCTGCTTGCCGCCCGCCACCGCGACGAAGGCGGCGCGCAGCGCCACCTCGGTCTTGCCGAAGCCGACGTCGCCGCAAACCAGCCGGTCCATCGGCTTGCCCGAGGTCATGTCCTTCACCACCGCCTCGATGGCGGCGAGCTGGTCCGGCGTCTCCTCGAAGCCGAAGCCCTCGGCGAAGGCGTCCAGGTCATGTTCGCTCAACGGGAAGGCGTGGCCCTGGCGCGCGGCGCGCATCGCATACAGGTTGAGCAGTTCGGCGGCGGTGTCGCGCGCCTTCTGCATGGCCTTGCGCTTCGCCTTCTCCCACTGGCCGCTGCCCAGCCTGTGCAGGGGGGCGGCATCCGGGTCGCCGCCCAGATAGCGGGAGATGACGTGCAGATGGGCCACCGGCACGTAGAGCTTGTCGCCGCCGGCGAATTCCAGGGTGAGGAATTCCTCCTCGCCTAGCCCCAAGTCCATGCCGGTGAGGCCGAGGTAGCGGCCGATGCCATGCTGGGCATGCACCACCGGGTCGCCCACCTTGAGTTCGGACAGATCCTTGAGCAGGCCCTCGGCGGTGGTGACGCGCTTGGCTTCGCGGGCGCGGCGGCTGACGGGACCGCGGGCGTAGAGCTCGGTTTCGGTGATGACCGCGAGGTGCGCGTCGAGGCTGATGAAGCCGGCGGCGAGGGGGCCGGTGGTGAGCATGAAGTTCCCCTCCC
>JBBIIR010000247.1:0-4088 GCA_037446455.1 Hydrogenophilales bacterium
CGGCGACGAAGCCGGAGCGCAGGCCCGGCACGTTGGAGCGCTTGGACAGGCTGTTGAACACCACCAGCCGTTCCAGGCCGCGGCCCAGTCGATTCGCGGCGGTCAAGGCGCCCAGGGGCGGCGCGTCCTCGTCGAAGTAGATCTCGGAGTAGCACTCGTCGGCGGCGATGGCGAAGCCGTGGCGGTCGGCCAGTTCGAACACGGTCTGCCACTCGTCCAGGGCCATGACCTTGCCGGTCGGATTGCCGGGGGAACAGACGTAGAGCAGGTGGGTGTCCGCCCACAGGTCTTCCGGCGCCGCGCCGAAGTCCATGTGGAAGCCGTTGTTCGGCAGGGTGTTGAGGAAGTAGGGCCGGGCGCCGGCGAGCAGGGCGGCGCCTTCGTAGATCTGGTAGAAGGGGTTGGGCGACACCACCCGCTTGACGTGCTTCGTGGGGTCGATGACGGCCTGGGCGAAGGCGAACAGAGCCTCGCGGCTGCCGTTCACCGGCAGCACCTGGGTGGCCGGGTCCAGTTCCGCGCCGTAGCGCATGCGGCACCAGTCGGCGATGGCGGCGCGCAGGTCGTCCGAACCCTGGGTCGAGGGATAGCTGGCGAGGCCTTGCAGATTGGCGGTGAGGGCTTCCCGGATGAAGGCCGGCGTTGCATGCTTCGGCTCGCCGATGGAAAGATTGATGGCCGCAAGCGCGGGATCGGGCGTGACGCCGGCGAACAGCTCGCGCAGCTTCTGGAAGGGATAGGGCTGGAGTTGGTTGAGACGCGGGTTCATGGCGCGGGTAGGGCGCGATCGGCGAAACGCGAAGGATATGAATTATATGTCGAGCCCATCCATGCATACCTCCCTCGCGACACGCCATGCGGGCCTGGCTCCCGCCAGCCTGCTGCTGGCCGCCAGCGTCTGGGGTCTGGTCTGGTATCCCTTCCGCCTGCTGGAAAGCGCCGGCCTGGCCGGCAGCGTGGCCTCCCTGCTGACCTATGGCCTCGGCATGCTGCCCCTGTTGTACCTGGCGCGGGGCCGGCTGTGGCCGGGCAGGGCGCAGGCCGGCTGGCTGCTGGCGGTGGCCCTCGGCGCCGGCTGGACCAATCTCTCCTACGTGCTGGCGGTGATCCACGGCGAGGTCATGCGGGTCATGCTGTTGTTCTACCTGGCGCCGCTGTGGACCATCCCGTTCGCCCGCCTGATCCTCGGCGAGCGCGCCGGCCGCGCCGGCCTGGCGGTGATCGGCCTGGCCCTGGCCGGCGCCCTGACCATGCTGCACACCGGCAATGGCTGGCCGCTGCCCGCCAACACCGCCGAATGGCTGGGGCTGTCCTCGGGCATGGCCTTCGCCCTGTCGAACGTGCTGATCCGCAAGACCCGCGCGATTCCCATGGAAACCCGCTCGCTGTGGATCTTCGCCGGCGTGGCGGGCATCGCCCTGCTGTTTCCGGACACCCATGCCACGGCGGCGCAGGCTGTGCGCGCGCTGGACGCCGGGACCTGGCTGCTGGTGGCCGGCGTCATCCTCGCCCTGCTGGTCGCCACCTTCGCCGTGCAGTACGGCCTCATCCACGTCCCGGCCAACCGGGCCGTGGTCATCCTGCTCTTCGAACTGGTGGTGGCGGCCCTGTCCAGCCATGCGCTGGCCGGCGAGGTCATGGACTTCCGCGAATGGCTCGGCGGCGCCATGATCGTCGCCGCGACCCTCTTCTCCCTGCGCCTGATCCGCCATGAGTGACATCGTTTCCCTGCTGCACGCCTCCCTGCTGGTGGCCGACCTGGCGCGCGCCCGCGCCTTCTACGAGGGCGTGCTGGGCCTGTCGCCGAGTCCGGCGCGGCCGCGCATGAGCTTCGAGGGGGTCTGGTACCCGGTCGGCGAGGGGCAAATCCACCTGATCCAACTGCCGAATCCGGATCCGGTCGCGGGACGGCCGGAACACGGCGGCCGCGATCGCCACACGGCCCTGGGTGTGGTCGACTGGGAAGCCCTGCGCGCGCGGCTGGACGCGGCGGCCATCGCCTACACGCTCAGCCGCTCCGGGCGCCGGGCCCTGTTCGTGCGCGACCCCGACGGCAACGCCCTGGAGTTGATGGAAGTCTGAATGTGGCGGGATGACGCGCCGCCGCCGGCGAAGCGGAGGTCAGGCTTGTAATAAAGTTTTCATGATCGCTCCGCGCCATTATTCTCCCCGCAAACCATCCAACCACCCGCTCAGCACAATGCACCACAACAACCCGTCGCCCACCCACCTGCGGCCGATGACCGCCAGCCAGCCCACCACCGAGTTGTACCAGCTGCCGCCGCTGGGCATGGACGACACCGCCCTGGCCCTCGACATCCGCCGCTACTTCGGCACCTTCCTCGGCCGCGACCGGCACTGCCGTTCCACGCATTACCCCTACCAGGCCCTGGTGCTGGCCCTGCGCGACCGCCTCATGGAACGCTGGAAGCGCACCCGCTACGCCTACGAGATGAAGGACGCGCGGCATGCCTACTACCTGTCCCTGGAATTCCTCATGGGGCGGACCCTGGGCAACGCCCTGCTCAATCTGGGTCTGGACGAGGTGGCGGAGCCCGCCCTGCGCCGCCTGGGCCTGGACCTGGAGGAGATGATCGACGTCGAGCACGATGCCGGCCTGGGCAACGGCGGTCTCGGACGGCTCGCCGCCTGCTTCCTGGACAGCTGCGCCACCCTGCAACTGCCGGTCATGGGCTACGGCATCCGTTACGAATACGGCATGTTCCGCCAGCACATCGAGAACGGCCGCCAGGTTGAAGAGCCGGATCACTGGCTGCGCGACGGCAATCCCTGGGAACTGGAGCGGCCCGAGCATACCCGCCGCATCCAGTTCGGCGGCCGCACGGAAACCTGGCGCGACGCTGCCGGCCGCCAGCACGCGCGCTGGGTGGACAGCCGCGACGTGCTGGCGGTGCCCTACGACACGCCCATTCCCGGCTATTGCAACAACACCGTCAACATCCTGCGCCTGTGGAGCGCGGCCGCCACCGACGAGTTCGACCTGGGCGAGTTCAACGCCGGTTCCTACACCGAATCGGTGGCGGCGAAGAACGCCGCCGAGAACATCACCATGGTGCTGTACCCCAACGACGCCAGCGAGAACGGCAAGGAGCTGCGTCTGCGCCAGCAGTACTTCCTCGCTTCCGCCAGTCTGCAGGACGTGCTGGCGCGCTGGCAGATGTATCACGGCCGCGACTACGACCAGTTCGCGGCGAAGAACTGTTTCCAGCTCAACGACACCCACCCGAGCTGCGCCGTGCCCGAACTCATGCGCCTGCTCATGGACGAGCACGGCATGGAATGGGATCCGGCCTGGGAGATCACCCGCCGCACCATGGCCTACACCAACCACACCCTGCTGCCCGAGGCGCTGGAGAAGTGGCCGGTGCGACTGTTCGCGCAATTGCTGCCGCGCCTGCTGGAAATCATCTACGAGATCAACGCCCGCTTCCTGGTGGAGGTGGCGCGGCGCTGGCCGGGCGACAACGAGCGGCTGGCGCGCATGTCCCTGATCGAGGAGGGCGCCGAACCCCAGGTGCGCATGGCCTACCTCGCCATCGTCGGCAGCTTTTCGGTGAATGGCGTCGCCGAGCTGCATTCGGATCTGCTGAAGAAGGGACTGTTCCGCGACTTCTGGGAACTGTGGCCGGGCAAGTTCAACAACAAGACCAACGGCGTCACCCAACGCCGCTGGCTGGCCTCCGCCAACCCGGGCCTGGCGCGCCTGCTCCGGGAAAGCATCGGCGACGGCTGGGTGACCCGCCTGCAGGAGTTGCGCGGCCTTGCGCCGCTGGCCGAGGACGCCGGCTTCCGCGCGCGCTGGCAAGCCGTGAAACGGGCCAACAAGGAACGCCTCGCCGCCCTGGTGAAGCGCGACTGCGGCGTGGAGTTCGACGCCGACGCGCTGTTCGACGTGCAGGTGAAGCGCATCCACGAATACAAGCGCCAACTGCTCAACATCCTGCACGTCATCCATCTCTACGCCCGCCTGAAGGCCGGCGAGGATGCCGAATGGACGCCGCGCTGCGTGCTCATCGGCGGCAAGGCCGCGCCCGGCTACTTCATGGCCAAGCGCATCATCAGCCTGG
>JBBIIR010000248.1:0-4088 GCA_037446455.1 Hydrogenophilales bacterium
AGCGCCGCCCAGCCGAGAGGCCCCTCGGTGACCACGTGCACGCGCTGCGGACGCTGGCTGTCCAGGAGTTGTCCGAGACGACGCCACGCCGGCAGGCCCAGGCGCAGGCCCGGATAGTTGGGGATGGGCAGGCCGGGCACCGTCCAGGTGTCGGCGTCCACCCCGCCCTCGCGGTCGCCGCGCTGGCGCGGCCGCACCACGCCCACCCAGTGTCCGCGCCGGCGCAGGCCTTCGACCAGACGGGCGCTGGTCATGGCGACGCCGTTGATCTCCGGCGGATAGGTTTCCGTGACCAGCAGCACGCGCAACGGGGTCATGCCGCCAGATCCCGGTACAGGCCGGCCAGACGTCGCGCCAGCGCGCGGTCGGACCATTCCCGCGCATAGGCCGCGGCCTCGTCGCCGAGTTGGCGGCGGGCGGCGGGGTTGTCCAGCAGTTCGCCCAGGGTGTCGGCGAATTCGGCGGGATCGTCGGCGGCGACGCGGCAACCGCGGCGGGGTTCCAGAATGTCGCGGGTGCCCATGGCCGCCAGGGCGACCACCGGGCAGCCCCGGGCCATGGCCTCGAGCAGCACCAGTCCCTGCGTTTCGGTGCGCGAGGCGAAGATGAAGACGTCCGCCGCCGCGTAGGCGGCGGGCAACTGCTCGCGCCGGTCGAGATAGCCGAGGAAGCGCGCCTGCCCGCCCAGTCCCAGCAGTCGGGCCTGGCGTTCCAGGTCGGCGCGCGCCGGCCCCTCGCCGGTGATCAGGAAGACCAGCTCGGGATGCGCGCGGCGCGCCCGCGCCACCACGTCGAGCAGAAAGCCGATGTTTTTTTCGTGGGCGACGCGTCCGACGAACAGGGCCAGCGGGGTGTCCGCCGCGATGCCGAGGCCGGCGCGGAAGGCGGCGCCGTCGGCGGCGGCGAAGGCGCGCTCGGGCAGGCCGGTGGGCAGCACGTGCAGGGGCCGCCGCACGCCGTAGGCGCGCAGGCGCTCGCGCATCGCCGCGGAAGGCACGATCACCGCGTCGAGGTCGTTGCACTGGCGGCGCGAGAAATGCCGCGCGATGGCGCGCGGCAGGGCGGCGGGCAGCCAGGGCACGTAGTGGTGCAGGTATTCCTCGAACAGCGTGTGGTAGGTGGCCAGCACCGGCTTGCCCAGCTTGCGGGCCGCGCCGAGGCCGGCGTAGTGGGCGGCGAAGGGGGTCTGCACATGCACCAGGTCGCAGTCGCGCGCGGCCGCCAGGCAGGCGCGGCGCAGAGGGCGGTAGCGCGCCAGGCGATCCTCCGGGTCGGCGGGAACGCGCCGCGCCGGGATGCGTTCGATGCCGTGCAGGCGCTCCTCGCCACCATACTCGGGGGCGATCAGGTGGACGCCGACCCCTTCGTCCGCCAGCGCGGCGCGGAAGGTTTCGATCGAGGTGGAGACGCCGTTGATGCGCGGAAAGTAGACGTCGGAAACCAT
This sequence comes from Hydrogenophilales bacterium, assembly GCA_037446455.1. Taxonomy (GTDB): domain Bacteria; phylum Pseudomonadota; class Gammaproteobacteria; order Burkholderiales; family Thiobacillaceae; genus PFJX01. Next base: position 1,445 of record JBBIIR010000248.1, read on the forward strand.
CAGCACGCGCATCAGGCCGCCTCCGCCAGTTCGTCGACCGGTTCCAGTCGCACCACGCGGCAGAGCTGGCTCCAGTGCACGACTTCCAGGCGGCCGTCAGCGTGCTCGACGATGGCGCTGCACGAATCCACCCAATCGCCGCAGTTGGCGTAGGTCAGGCCGTCCACCTCCTTCAGCGCGGCCCAGTGGATGTGGCCGCAGATGACGCCGTCGAGGCCGCGCTCGCGCGCGTGGCGGATGACCGAGTCCTCGAAGTCGAAGATGAACTGCAGGGCGGTCTTCACCCGCCGCTTGGCGTAGCCGGCCAGCGACCAGTAGCCGGCGATGCCCAGGCGGCGGCGCAGCCGGGACAGCCAGCCGTTGATGCGCACGAGGCCGTTGTAGGCCACGTCGCCGAGCACGGCGACCCAGCGGTGGTGCCGCGTCACCTGGTCGAACTCGTCGCCGTGGATGAGCAGGAAGCGGCGTCCGTCGGCGGTCTCGTGCACGAATTCCCGCTCCACCCGGATGTCGCCGAAGACGGTGTCGCAGTAATCGCGCAGGGCCTCGTCGTGATTGCCGGGCACGAAGATCACACGCTCGCCGTGGCGGGCGCGGCGCAAGACTTTCTGGATGACGGTGTTCTGCGACGGGCTCCAGTGGATGCCGCGACGCATGCTCCACAGGTCGATGATGTCGCCCACCAGATAGAGGTGCTCGGCGGGATAGGCGCGCAGGAAGGCGAGCAGGCTGTCGGCCTGGCAGGCCCGGGTGCCCAGATGGACATCCGAGATGAATACGGAGCGTACGGCTGGCATGCGGCGCACTCTGCCAAGCCTCAGTGACAGTTCGGTGACAGCCGCTTTACGGGTATGCGCGCGGCGCCGCGCGTGGCCAATGCGCAACGCCATGATGCTTGCGGCGAAGATTGACCGTCCCGGTCATCCCCATTAGAATTCACGGCCTTTTTCAAGGGGGAACCCATGCGTCGCAAACTGGTGGCCGGCAACTGGAAAATGCACGGCAGTCTCGCCGAGAACGAGGCCTTGCTCTCCGGCATCCTGGCCGGCGTCGGCGAGGTCAAGGCCGGCGTCGCGGTATGCGCGCCGTTTCCCTACCTGGCGCAGGCGCAGGCCCGCCTGGCCGGCTCCGCGGTCGCCTGGGGCGCGCAGAATCTCAGCCAACATGCCAAGGGCGCCTACACCGGTGAGGTTTCGGCGGCCATGCTCAAGGATTTCGGCTGCGCCTACGTCATCGTCGGCCACTCCGAGCGCCGCGCCCTCTATGGCGAGAGCGATGCCGTGGTGGCGGAGAAGTTCGCCGCCGCCCAGGCCGCCGGCCTGACCCCCATCCTCTGCGTCGGTGAAACCCTGGAGGAGCGTGAGGGCGGCATCACCGAACAGGTGGTGGGCCGCCAGCTGGACGCGGTCATCGCCAAGTGCGGCGTGTCCGCCCTGGCCAAGGCCGTGCTCGCCTACGAGCCGGTTTGGGCCATCGGCACCGGCAAGACCGCCACGCCGGAGCAGGCGCAGGCCGTGCACGCCTTCATCCGTGCCCGTGTGCGCGGCCTCGACGCCGGCGTCGCCAAAGGCCTCATCATCCAGTACGGCGGCAGCATGAAGCCCGGCAACGCGGCGGAACTGCTGTCGCAGCCCGACATCGACGGCGGCCTGATCGGCGGCGCCGCGCTCAACGCCGAAGAATTTCTCGCCATCTGCCGGGCCGGATAAGGAAGATCAGCCATGGAATTCATCGTTTGGGTCCTGCATCTGCTCGTCGCCGTCGCCGTCATCGCTCTGGTCCTGCTGCAGCACGGCAAGGGCGCCGACATGGGCGCGGCCTTCGGCAGCGGCTCTTCCGGCAGCCTGTTCGGCGCCAGCGGTTCCGCGAATTTCCTGTCCCGCAGCACGGCGGTGCTGGCCACGGCTTTTTTCCTGACCAGCCTGGGACTGACGTATTTTTCCAGCCAGAAGCACGAGGCCGCGGCCAAGCCGCTGGCGGTGCCGGCCCAGCCGGCGGCGCCGCGGCCCGTCGAACAACCCGCGGGTGCTCTGGACAAATCGGGAGCCATCCCGAAGTAAGGGGTTTTCGGGGCGCGCGGCGCCCCCCACGGCCGACGTGGTGAAATTGGTAGACACGCTGTCTTGAGGGGGCAGTGACGAAAGTCGTGCGAGTTCGAGTCTCGCCGTCGGCACCATTGAATTTCCTTATATATTTCTGTGCTTATTTAATAACCCATTGATATCAATGGGTTTTTTGTTTTATCGAGCCTTGACGCAAGGAGCGCCAGCGCCTAGACTTGCGCAATTCATGGCGTGTGCCGACGCGTCATTCCGGGGAATCCATGCTCGAGAACTATTTTCCGATTCTGCTTTTCATCCTGGTGGGGCTGGGGTTTGGCGTGGTTCCCATGCTGGCCGGCAAGCTGCTCGGTCCCAGCCGTCCCGACGCGGAGAAGCAGTCGCCTTACGAGTGCGGCTTCGAGGCCTTCGAGGATGCGCGCATGAAGTTCGACGTGCGCTTCTACCTGGTCGCCATCCTCTTCATCCTCTTTGATCTCGAAATCGCCTTCCTCTTCCCCTGGGCCGTGGTGCTTGAGGACATCGGCCTGTTCGGCTTTCTTTCCATGATGGTTTTCCTGGGCATTCTGGTCGTGGGCTTCGTC
>JBBIIR010000249.1:0-4081 GCA_037446455.1 Hydrogenophilales bacterium
CTCCTGGGCGCCCGTCGACGGAACGGGACGCTGCGGCACACTTAAGCAACGGGCATGCCAACTCGTATCGGGCCGCGGCGAGCTCTTTAAGGATCGAATCTGGCGGGTTGAGACAGCCTCCCGGCAAGCTCCGCCGGGCAGGCTCGGCAATTATTGCCGGCCGGCGCGGCGCCGGCTTAACGTGAAAGTCGCGTCGGCGACTCTCGAAGCCCCCCTCTCCCGCAGGCGGGAGAGGGGTTGGGGGTGAGGGAAACGGACATGACCCTCATGCTTCGGGGCGTCTTCTCAAAGGCATGTCCGTTAGCCCCGCTCCACCCGGTTGCGGCCCAGCGACTTGGCCTGATACATGGCGGCGTCGGCGCGCGCCAGCAGGACGGCGCCGTCCTCGCCAGCCTGGCGCTGGGCGACGCCGGCGCTGAAGGTGATGAGCACGCGCTCGTTGGCGTGCATGAAGAACTGCCGCGTCAGTTCGCGCTGGATGCGTTGCAGGATGCGTTCCGCCTCGGCCACGTCGCTATTCGGCAGCAGGATCAGGAATTCCTCGCCGCCGTAGCGGGCGAGACTGTCGGTCGGCCGCAGCAGGCCGCGCACCACGCGCGCGAGATGGCGCAGTGCCTCGTCGCCGGCCTGGTGGCCGAGACCGTCGTTGAGTTTCTTGAAATGGTCGATGTCCAGCAGGCCGACGGACAGGGCCTCGCCGAGCCGGTCGGCGCGCGCCAGTTCGCGCGCAAAGGCCTCGTCCATGCCGCGCCGGTTGAGCGCGCCGGTAAGCTGGTCCTCGCGCACCAGCACGGAAACCTGGGCAAGTTCCCGTTCCAGTTCGCGCACGCGCTCCTCGGCCCGTTCCGCCTCGGCGCGCGCCGCCACGAGTTCCCCGTGGTTGCGCCGCAGGGCGTCGCGCAGGCCGCCCACGTCGGCGCTGAGGTCGCCCATGAGGTCGCCCAGTTCGGCGATGTCCCGCGCCTGGCCGATGCGTTCGGAGTATCCGCCGATGCGGGCCTGGTAGCCGTCGGTGTCGCGGCTCATGTCACCCACCCGGTCGATGAAGGTGGTGATCAGGGTTTTCAGGCGGTCCCTGGCCTCGTCCAGGCTGCCCTTGAGCACGCCCTGCTTGGGGGCAAGCTCGCGCAGGCCGCGTTCCGCCTCCAGCAAGGCCTCGGCTTGCAGATCTCCGGCCATGAGCTGTTCCATGGCGGCGAACTGGCCCGACAGCCAGGCCTCGTCGCCCACCAGCTCACCGATGTTGAGGAACAGCAACCCCATCAAGCGCTTGAGACCGGCGGACAACTCGTGCTCCTCGTCGACGCGGGCCAGCAAGTCTTTCCACAGCGCCGACCACGCCTCGTAGCGGGCGGCGTCGAGCCCGCGGCCAGCATCCAGATCGCGGGCGAGGTCGAAGGCGCGGCCGGCCAGATCGGGCCAGCGCGCGTCGCAGTCGGCGGCCAGGCGGCGCAGGTTGTCGGCCAGGGCGAGCAGGACGCCATTGTCGCCGGTCGCGGCGGGAGGTTCTGGCGCCACCGGCGGCGATGCGCCGGGTGAGTCATCCGCCTCGTCGACCGCGCCTGCCGCCCAGGTCTTCGCCAGGGCCGCCAGTTTCTCCTGGAGTTGGCGGCCGTCCTTGCCGAAGTTGATGAGCACCCGCTCCAACATTTCCCGCTTCCTCGCCTGGGTGAGGCCGGTCTGATGCGCTTCCCACTGTTTCAGCAGGGGCCGCAGCACCGCCGGCCAGGACGCCTCTTCCGGCGCGTCCTGACCCGACACGTCGGCGTAGGCCTTGCGGAAATTGTCGGGGGTCGGCGGCAACTGCCCGCGCGTGAGCAGGCGGATGGCTTCGCGGGCGATATCGACGGGCTGTTTGGGGGTTTCCATGACGGTGCGTGTGAACTCGGGGAGAATGTCCGGGTCGGTAAACGTCAGCAAGCGGACCCACGCATTGTCATACAAATCCTTCCTGGCCTCCCGCCTGACCCGCGCCGCCCTGCTCCTGCCGGGGCTCGCCGGCGTGGCTCCGCTCCTGGCCGCCGCTCCGCCGCCCGACCAGGACTTTCAGGCCCTGCGCGCGCAGGCCGCCGCCTGGCTGGAGGGAGAAATCGGCAGAACCTTTCCCGGCGTGCAGGCGCGCGCCCGCATCGGCCCGGTCGATGATCGCCTGCGTCTGCCGGCCTGTGCGCGGCCCGTGTTCTTCCTGCCCGCCGGCGCCCGCCTGTGGGGCAAGGGCAGCCTGGGCGCGCGCTGTGCAGGCGAGGTGAACTGGAGCCTGTATCTGAGTTTTGAGAACCGGCTGCGCGGCCCCGCCCTGGTCGCCACCCAGCCCCTGCCCGCCCGCCATGCGCCTACGGCAGCCGAAGTCGAATCGCGCATCATCGACTACGCCCAGGCGCCCGGCCTGCACCCGCGCACGCTGCCGCCCGGAACCCGGCTTTCCCGACCCGTCGCCGCCGGACAGCCCATCCTCATCGACATGCTGCTGCTGCCCAACGTCATCCAGGCCGGCCGCAAGGTACGCGTCGAAGCGGGCGGCGCCGGCTTCAGCGTCAGCCAGGAAGGCGCCGCCCTCAACAACGCGGCGGCCGGCGAAAGCGTGAAGGTGAGAATGCCCACCGGCCGCATCGTGCAGGGCATCGCCACGCTGGAGGGGACGGTGGCGGTGGCGCCCTGAACACCTGTTTCTGCGCAAGGCAAGCGCCACGCGGCATTCACGGGGGGCTTGCCGGAGACTCCCGCCTGGTGTTAAAGACAAATGACGCGTTGCCGATATAGGCCTGCCATCAGACCAATCCGGCTTCGCCCGTCCCATCGACATGCCCAGCGATATCCCCTCCAAGGAGAACGTCGTGAAAATCGACACCAATGTGAAGAGCGTGGTCCCCGCCCGCAGCCGCGACGTGAAGGCGGACAAGGACTCGGCCGCGGCCTCGCCGAGCGGGCTGGCGGCGGCGGTCAGCGACGAGGTGCGCCTGACCGGGACTTCCGCCAAGCTGCGCCATCTGGAGGCCGAACTCGCGGGGGTGGACGTGGCCGACGCCGGCAAGGTGGCAGCGGTCCGCCAGGCGCTCGCCGACGGCAGCTTCACGGTGGACGAGGAAGTGGTCGCCGAGGGCCTGATCCAGGAATCCATCGACAACATCACCCAGCAGGCGCGCCGATGACTCCGGTGGACGCCAAGCTGGCCGGCCTGACGCGCGAACTGGAGGCCTTCCTCGCCCTGCTCGAGGAGGAAGCCAGCGCCCTGGCCGCCGGCAATTCGGACCGCATCGGCGAACTGGTGCGCCTGCGCCAGGACGCCAGCCTGCGCCTGGCCGGCCATTGGAAAGAACTCGCCGACCTGCTCGGGCTGCCGCCGCAGGCCGGCTTCGCCGCCCTGCGCGATCGCGCCATGGCGGGCGCCGCGCCGTCGCCGGCCTGGCGCAATCTGGAGTCGCTGACGCGGGAAGCGGCCCGGCTCAACCAGATCAACGGCCGCCTGATCGAGGAGCAGATGCGCCGCAATCAGGCCGCCATGCAGGTCCTGCAAAGCGCCGTCTCCAGCCGCGGCCTGTACGGCGCCGACGGCCGCGTCAGCGATTTCCCCAACCTCAACCGCAGCATCGATACCGCATGAACACCACCATCCTGACCGTCACCGGCATGAGCTGCATGGGCTGCGTCAACAGCGTGAAAAACCTGGTCTCCGCCCTGCCGGGCGTGGCCGCCGTCGAGGTGGATCTGGCTTCCGGCCGGGTCGAGGTCCGCCACGATCCCGCCCAGGCGGATGCCGCGGCCCTGCGCGGCGCCATCGAGTCCGGCGGCTTTTCGGTCGCCGGCTGAGCGCTCGCGGCTGCGCCGCTACCAGCCCGGCGCTTCCCCGCACTCCTTCGCCATGCCGGCCAGATAGGCGGCGTGCGCGGCCAATTCGCCCGCGCCGGGGCGGATCACCCGCGGCGGACCGCGCCGCGCGCCGGCCGCGTCGGCCGCGGCGGGCGGCGGCGCCACCTCGATGCCCAGGCTTTCCTGACCGCGCGTCATCGCCAGATAGACCTCGGCCAGTAATTGCGCGTCCAGCAGGGCGCCGTGGAAGGCGCGTCCCGAATTGTCGACGGCA
>JBBIIR010000250.1:0-4072 GCA_037446455.1 Hydrogenophilales bacterium
CTCCGGCCGCAAGGTCTGGGCCTTCCTCGGCGACGGCGAGACCGACGAGCCGGAATCCCTGGGCGCCATCACCCTGGCCTCGCGCGAGAAGCTGGACAACCTGATCTTCGTCGTCAATTGCAACCTGCAGCGCCTGGACGGTCCGGTGCGCGGCAACGGCAAGATCATCCAGGAGCTGGAGGCCGCCTTCCGCGGCGCCGGCTGGAACGTCATCAAGGTGATCTGGGGTTCCTACTGGGATCCGCTGCTGGCCATGGACAGCCAGGGCCTGCTGCGCAAGCGCATGGAAGAATGCGTGGACGGCGAGTACCAGAACTTCAAGGCCAAGGGCGGCGCCTACACGCGCGAACACTTCTTCGGCAAATACCCGGAGCTGAAGGAAATGGTGGCGGCCATGTCCGACGAGGACATCTGGCGCCTGAACCGCGGCGGCCACGACCCGCACAAAATCTACGCGGCCTACACGGCGGCGGTGAAGCACACCGGCCAGCCCACGGTGATCCTGGCGAAGACCATCAAGGGCTATGGCATGGGCGCCTCCGGCGAGGCGCAGAACCCGACGCACCAGGCCAAGAAGATGGCCGAAGAGGATCTGCGCGCCTTCCGCGACCGCTTCCGCATTCCCATCTCCGACGAGGACCTGCCGAAGCTGCCTTTCTACCGGCCGGCCGACGACAGCCCGGAGATGAAATACCTGCAGGCCCGCCGCGCCGCCCTGGGTGGCTACATGCCGCGCCGTCGGGTCAAGGCCGAGCCGCTGGCGGCACCGCCGCTCTCCAACTTCCAGGCCATGCTGGAAGCCACCGGCGAGCGCGAAATTTCCACCACCATGGCCTTCGTGCGCATTCTCACCAGCCTCCTGCGCGACAAGGCCATCGGCCGCCACATCGTGCCCATCGTCCCGGACGAGGCGCGCACCTTCGGCATGGAAGGCCTGTTCCGCCAGGTGGGCATCTACTCTTCCGTCGGCCAGCTCTACGAGCCGGTGGATTCCGACCAGGTCATGTACTACCGCGAGGACAAGGGCGGCCAGATCCTGGAAGAAGGCATCAACGAGGCCGGCGCCTTCAGCTCCTGGCTCGCCGCCGCCACGGCCTACAGCACCAGCGGCGTGCAGATGATCCCCTTCTACATCTACTACTCGATGTTCGGCTTCCAGCGCATCGGCGACCTCGCCTGGGCCGCCGGCGATTCGCGCGCGCGCGGCTTCCTGCTCGGCGCCACCGCCGGCCGCACGACGCTGAACGGCGAAGGCCTGCAACACGAGGACGGCCACTCGCATCTGATGGCGGCGACGATTCCCAACTGCGTCAGCTACGACCCCACCTTCCACTATGAACTGGCGGTCATCATCCAGGACGGCCTGCGCCGCATGGTGCGGGAGCAGGAGGACGTGTTCTATTACCTGACGGTGATGAACGAGAACTACAGCCACCCGGCCATGCCGAAGGGCGCCGAGAAGGGCATCCTGAAGGGGCTGTACAAGCTCAATGAAACGGGAAATGGGAAACGGGAAACGGCAAAAAGCAGAAAAGCAAAACCACGGGTTCAACTGCTGGGCTCCGGCACCATCCTGCACGAGGTCATCGCCGCCGCCGAGTTGCTGGAACGTGACTGGGGCGTGGCCGCCGACGTGTGGAGCGCCACCAGCTTCAACGAACTGCGCCGGGAGGCGCAGGAGACCCATCGCTGGAACCTGCTGCACCCGGACAAGAAGCAGAAGGTGAGCTTCGTGGAGCAGTGCCTGGACGGCACGGACGGCCCCATCGTCGCCGCCACCGACTATATGCGCGCCTTCCCCGACCAGATCCGGCCCTACGTGCATCGCCGCTACGTGACCCTGGGCACCGACGGCTTCGGCCGCTCGGATTCGCGCGAGGCTTTGCGCCGCTTCTTCGAGGTGGACCGCCATTACGTCGTGCTGGCCGCCCTCAAGGCCCTCGCCGACGACGGCGCCCTGCCCGCCGGCAAGGCGGCCGAAGCCATCAAGAAATACGGCATCGACAGCGACCGGCCCAACCCGGTCAACGTGTAAGGAGACGAGCGCATGGCTATCAAGGAAGTCCTCGTCCCCGACATCGGCAACTTCAAGGACGTCGAGGTCATCGAGCTCATGGTCAAGCCGGGCGACAGCCTGGCCGCCGACGATTCCATCATGACCGTGGAATCCGACAAGGCCGCCATGGACATCCCCGCCCCCTTCGCCGGCACGGTCAAGGAATTGAAGATCAAGGTGGGCGACAAGGTCTCCGCCGGCAGCCTGGTGCTGCTGCTGGACGCCCCCGACGAATCCGCCGCCAAAGCGGCCGCGCCGGTGGTGAAGTCCTTCAGCGCCCCCTCCCCCGTGGTCGACGCCGACTCCGGCAGCGGGGAAGGCGCCCTGGCGGCCTCCGTAGCGCCGCCGTCCAAGCCCGCGCCGCAGGCGCGCGCCCCCATCGCGCCGAGGAACCGGCCGCATCCGGTGGCCGCGCATGCCGGCTTCGACAGCGGTAAACCGGCTCACGCCAGCCCCTCGGTGCGCCGCTTCGCGCGCGAACTGGGCGCCGAGCTGTCCCGCGTCAAGGGCAGCGGACCGCGCGGCCGCATCCTCAAGGAGGACGTGCGGAACTGGGTCAAGGCGGAACTCGCCAAGCCCGCCGGCGAGGCCTTCGGCCTGGGCTTCCCGCCCGCGCCGGTGATCGACTTCAGCCAGTTCGGCGAGATCGCCACGCAACCGCTGTCGCGCATCCGCAAGCTCTCCGGCGTCAATCTATCCCGCAACTGGGTGACCGCCCCGCACGTCACCCAGTTCGACGAGGCCGACATCACCGACCTGGAGGACTTCCGCAAGTCCATGCAGGACGAGGCCGGCAAACGCGGGGTCAAGCTCACCCTGCTGGCCTTCCTGATGAAGGCGGTGGTCAACGCCCTGCGCGCCTATCCCAACTTCAACGCCTCGCTGGCCGCCGACGGCGAGCACCTGGTGCTGAAGAAGTACTTCCACGTGGGCTTCGCCTGCGACACCCCGGACGGCCTGGTGGTGCCGGTGGTGCGCGACGTCAACAAGAAGGACGTCCTGGACATCGCCCGCGAGCTGGCGGAAATGTCGGATCTGGCCCGGGAAAGAAAACTCAAGGTGGACGCCATGCAGGGCGGCTGCTTCACCATCTCCAGCCTGGGCGGCATCGGCGGCACCCAGTTCACGCCCATCATCAACTGCCCCGAGGTGGCCATCCTGGGCGTCTCGCGCGCCGACTGGAAACCGGTGTGGAACAAGACGGCGAAGACTTTCGAGCCGCGCCTGACGCTGCCGCTGTCGCTGTCCTACGACCACCGGGTCATCGACGGCGCCGACGGCGCCCGCTTCACCAGCCACCTGCGCGCCATGCTGTCCGACGTGCGCAGGCTGCTGCTGTAAGCTTAGAGCCTATTTCAGTAGGAATCATGCCCCGCGTTGAGACCAGGAACGGATGGATGCAAGGCGCGACGCGCCGGCCATGGTCATTCCATGGCCAAGCGCCGCAACGCCGCAGACGCCGTTCCTGGTCTCAACCCGAAGGGCCGTTGGTGTGCGGGCGCATTGCCGCGTTGCGGGTGGCTTGTTTGGAACGACCAAACCGCGCCCCCCGCGCCTTGCACCGCATCCCGCACACCAGCGGCGCGGGGCATGATTCCTACTGAAATAGGCTCTTAGTCGTCATTCCCGCATGCCTGCCCCCGCGAAAGCGGGGGGCGGGAATCCAGTCGCCAGCAAAGCCCGCTGGACCCCGGCCCGCGCCGGGGTGGCGGTCAAAACAATCAATGAGCACGAACATGGAAATCAAGGTCCCCGACATCGGCAACTTCAAGGACGTCCAGATCATCGACATTCTGGTCAACCCCGGCGACAGCGTGGCCCGGGACGCCGCCCTCATCACCGTCGAATCCGACAAGGCTGCGATGGACATCCCCTGCCCCCAGGCCGGGGTGGTGGAGAAACTGCTGGTGAAAGTGGGGGACAAGGTGTCGGAGGGGACTCCGATTCTCATGCTCAAGGTCGGAGAAGCAGCGGCCTCCCCCTCCCCCGCCGGGGGAGGGGTTAGGGGAGAGGGAA
>JBBIIR010000251.1:0-4064 GCA_037446455.1 Hydrogenophilales bacterium
CGCCGGCGCCGCGTTCTTCAACATGGAGGCGGATTTCGACGGCGTGGCGCGGCGCATGCCCATGGTCATCGAGCACGCGGGCCACTGCTATGGCTCGCTGTCTCTCGTCACCACGCTGGCCGGCATGGGCATCGATGCCGCGCGACCGCGGCCGGGGGCGGGCTACCGGCCACCCGCGCTCGACCTGGATGGCCTGCGCATCCCCCTCGACGGGGCGGGACGCGCCCTGGTGCCCTACCGCGCCGAGGCGGCCTTTCCCTACCTGCCCGCCAGCGATGTGATCCACGCGCGCGCGCCCACCGCCCTGCTCGAAGGGCGCATCGTCCTCATCGGTTCCACCGCCCCGGGCATCATGGACCTGCGCGTGACGCCGGTTTCCAAGGTCTTTCCGGGCGTGGAGATCCACGCCAATCTGATCGCCGGCATCCTCGACGGCACGGTGAAATGGGAGCCGGTGGGCGGCGCCGGCCTGCAGGTGACCGCCATTGTCGTCCTCGGCCTGCTGCTGGCCGCGCTGCTGCCGCTCGCCACGCCGCTGTGGGCGGCCCTGGCCGCGCTGCTGCTGAGCATCCTGCTGGTCGCCGGCAACTTTTACGCCTGGACCGCCGCGCACGCGCAACTGCCGCTCGCCGCGCCGCTGCTGACGGTGTGGGGCCTGTTCGTGCTCAACATGAGCTGGGGCTTCTTCGTCGAGGCCCGCTCGAAGGCGCAGATCACCCGCCTGTTCGGCCAGTACGTGCCGCCGGAACTGGTCGACGAGATGGCGCGCGATCCGGCGCGCTACAGCCTGCGCGGCGAGTCCCGCGTGATGAGCGTGCTGTTTTCCGACATCGTCGGCTTCACCAGCTTCTCGGAGAAGCTGGAGGCCGCTCAGTTGGCGGAGATGCTCAACGTCTACCTGTCGGCGATGACGCGGGTGGTGCAGGAAGGCCGCGGCACCATCGACAAGTACATCGGCGACGCCATCATGGCCTTCTGGGGCGCGCCCATGAGCGACGCACAGCATGCCCGCGACGCGGTGCTCGCCGCGCTCGCCATGCAGGCCGAGCTGGAGCGCCTGAACCCGGTGCTGGAGGCGCGCGGCTGGCCGCCGGTGCAGATCGGCGTGGGCGTCAACACCGGCCGCATGAGCGTCGGCAACATGGGTTCCGAGTTCCGCATGGCCTACACCGTCATGGCCGACGCGGTGAACCTGGCCTCGCGCCTGGAAGGGCTGACCCGCCAGTATGGCGTCGGCGTGCTGGTGGGCGAGGCGACGCGCGAGGCCTGTCCCGACATCGCCTGCCAGTTGATCGACCGCGTGCGGGTCAAGGGCAAGGATCAGCCGGTGTCCATCCACGAGCCGCTCGGTCTCGCCGCCGAGCTGTCGCCCGAGCGCGCCAGGGAGGCCGAGATGTTCGCCGCCGCCTTCGCCGATTACGAGGCGCGGCGCTGGGACGAGGCGGAGATCAGGTTGATGGAACTGAACCGCCGGCAGCCGCGCAAGCTGTACCAGGTCTACCTCGACCGCGTCACCCATTTCCGCTTCAATCCGCCCGCCGCCGACTGGGACGGGGTGTTCACCTTCACCAGCAAATAGGAGCCGGCGCATGCGCATCGAGGTTCTCGGCTGCTCCGGCGGCATCGGCGACGGCCGCCACACCACGTCGTTCCTGGTCGACGACGACATCCTGCTCGACGCCGGCAGCGGCGTCACCCAGCTGTCGCGCCAGGCGCTGGCGCGCATCGACCACGTGCTGCTCACGCACAGCCATCTCGACCACATCCTCAGTCTGCCCCTGCTGCTCGACAGCGTCGCCGGCGAGCGGGCGCGGCCGCTGACCCTGCACGCCATTCCGGAAGTGCTGGAGATCCTCAAGGACCACCTGTTCAACTGGCGCATCTGGCCGGATTTCTCGCGCATCCCTTCGGCGGAGGCGCCTTTCCTGCGCTACGCCCCGCTTGCCGTGGGACGGCCGCTGCGCCTGGGCGCGCGCGAATTCAGCGCCATCGAGGCGCACCACGTGGTGCCGGCCACCGGCTACCTGCTGCGCGGCGAGGCCGGCAGCCTGCTGTTCTCCGGCGATACCGACAGCCATGACGCGCTCTGGCGGGCGGCCGCCGAGGCCGCCGACCTGCGCCATCTGGTGGTGGAATGCTCCTTCGAGAACGCCCAGGCGCACATCGCCCATGCCGCCCGCCATTACCATCCGGCCAGCCTGGCGGCCGATCTGGCGCGCCTGCGGCCCGGTCCGGCGGTGTGGATCAGCCATCTCAAGCCCGGCGGCGAGGCCGGCATCCTCGCCGAACTGGCGGCGGCGACCACGCGCCCCGTCACCGCCCTCAGCCAGGGCCAGGTGCTGGCAATCTGATTCGCCCGGCGCCGGCCGCGCAGGGTTGGTGCAGACGGAAAATCGCTGCGTTTTGTCCGGTCGCATCGATTTGTCCTCCGCCTGCCATGGGATGTGACACGCTTCACAGGCCCGGCCGTCAAGTTCACGGGTAAACGGCCGATAAACCATCCATGCCGGAACACGCTCACGTCACTTGAACTCAGCCGCATTACCCAGCAGCCACTCCGATGCGTCCGCCGCGTCCGCCTCCGGGGAACGACTGGCCGACCGCCTGGCGGATTTCCTCGCGCGCGTCTCGCCGCGCGGCGCGGTGCGCTTCGTCTCGCATGCGGGCGCGGCCTGGCTGGGCTATGACGCGGAGCACTTCCGGCGCGGCGATGACCTGCTCGGCATGGTCGCGGAGGAGGATCAGCCGGCCCTGCGCGCCGTCCTCGCGCAGGCCGGCAAGCTTGGCCGCCAGGCGCTGAATGTGCGTCTGCTGCGCGCGGACGGAGTTTCCCTGGCGGTGACCTGTCGCGTGCTGCATCTGGCCGGCGCCGGGGAGCGCGAGGAGTTGCTGTTCGCCGCCTGGGAGCTGGGCGAGCTTGTCCGCGCCGGCGAGAGCGCCGCCCCGGACATCGCCGCCGATCCCGTCACCGGCTTGCCGACGCGCCCCCGCCTGCTGGCGCAACTGGAAGCACTGGCGCGCCGGCCGGAGCATGCGTTCGCCCTGTTGCACATGGATCTGGACGGTTTCCAGAAGGTCAATGACGCCCTTGGCCATGCGCTTGGCGACCGTCTGCTGGCGGAAGCGGCGGGGCGCCTGGTGGCGGTCTTGCGCGCGTCCGACAGCGTGATCCGCTCCGGCAGCGACGAGTTCGCCCTGATCCTGCCGGGCGCGGCCAATCTGGACGCGGTCCTGCCGGTGGCGCGCAAGGTGCTGGCCGCCATGCAGAGGCCCTACATTCTCGGCGACAGCCGCCTGCACCTCAGCGCCAGCATCGGCATCGCCCTCTATCCCGAGCATGCCGCCGACGGCCAGCAACTGTTCCGCTGCGCCGACATCGCCCTGACCGCCGCCAAGCAGGCCGGGCGCAACCGCTGGTCGGTCTATCTGGCGGAGGGGGCGGCGCAATCCAGCCGGCGCGTGGTGCTGGAAGAGCACATGTACGACGCCATCCAGAACGGCGAATTCGAGATGCATTACCAGCCCATCTGCCGCGCCGCGACCGGCGAGATCGAGGCGGTGGAAGCGCTGATGCGCTGGCACAGGCCGGACGAGGGCGGCATCTCGCCGGCGGAATTCATTCCCCTGGCGGAAAGAAACGGGCTCATCGGTTTCCTCGGCGCCTGGTCGCTGCGCGCCAGTTGCCACCAGGTCGCGCGCTGGAACGCGGCCTGGGGCGCCCGCCTGCGCGCTTCCGTGAATCTGTCGCCGGTGCAGTTCCGCCAGGGCAACATCGTCAGCCGCGTGCGCGAGGCGCTGGGCGAGTCCGCCTTGCGCGCCGATTGCCTGTCTCTGGAAATCACCGAGGGCACCCTCATGCACGATCCCGGCGAGGTCGAGGCGGTGCTCAACGAACTGCGCGGCCTCGGCGTGAGCATTTCGGTGGACGATTTCGGCACCGGCTATTCCTCGCTCGCCTACCTCAAGCGCTTTCCGCTGTCCTGCCTGAAAATCGACCGCTCCTTCGTGCGCGATCTGGAAACCGACGCCAACGATCTCGCCATCGTCTCCGCCATCTTCGGCCT
>JBBIIR010000252.1:0-4045 GCA_037446455.1 Hydrogenophilales bacterium
CGCTTGGCCATGGAATGACCATGGCCGGCGCGTCGCGCCTTGCATCCATCCGTTCCTGGTCTCAACGCGGGGCATGATTCCTACTGAAATAGGCTCTTATTCCTTCTCGCCGGAGGGCAGCTTCACGTGCCCGTAGCGCACCGCCAGCACCGCCGCGGTGAGCAGCAGGATCGACGTGGCGACGCCGAGCATGTCCCAGTGGTCCAGGTTCTTCAGGTCGAGCACCAGATAGCGGGCCAGGGCGACGATGGCGATGAAGATGGGAAACTGCACCGGCAGTTTGCCCGACTCGAAATACACCGAGACCATGGCCAGGATTTCCAGGTAGAGGAACAGCAGCAGCAGGTCGGCCAGGGTCACGTTGCGCGCGGTGAGCATGACGTTCACCTCGATGACGCCGGCGACGATGGTGGCGATGGTGATGATGATCAGACCCAGGAACTCGATCAGTCCCAGGACCGAGATGGCTTGCTGGGTGTGCTTGTTCTGGCGCATCGTCGTCTTTCGGTGGTCGCGGGCGGGAACGCGGCCGCAGCATGGCCGAGCCGGCCGTTGCCCGTCAAGCGTCCGCGTCCACCGAGCCGTTCCGCCAGTGCCGCCAGGCCAGGATGGCGAGGGTCAGTCCCACCAGGGGCAGGGTGAGCAACATGGCGGCGCCGTAGTCCCCGAGGGCGGCGTGCCCGCCGGCGCGCAGGACCAGATAGCCGCTGTAGGCGGCATACAGCAGCAGGAAAAGCAGACCTTCCCAACGCGCCACACGGGCGCCGGTGAAAAACACCGGCAGGCAGGCCACGGCCACCGCCACCATGACCGGCAGGTCCACCGCCAGCAGGGCCGGCGCCACCGCCAGTTCGGCGGGCGCCACGATCGCCGAGAAACCGAGCACCGAAAGGATATTGAAGATGTTGCTGCCCACCACGTTGCCCACGGCGATGTCGCGCTCTCCGCGAATCGCGGCCATCACCGAGGTGGCCACCTCGGGCAGGGAAGTGCCGGCGGCGACGATGGTGAGGCCGATGACCAGTTCGCTCACCCCCAGGTGGCGCGCGAACTCCACGGCCGCCTCCACCAGCCAGCGCGAACCCAGCAACAGCAGGGCGAGCCCCACCAAAATGAGCAGGACCTGCGCGCCCCAGTGGTCGCGCCAGCCCGGTCGTGGCCGGTCGAAGGACTCGGCGTACTCGGCCTCCACCTCCGCCTGCACCGCCGCCGTCTCGCGCCGGCTCTGGCGGATGAGCAGGATGGTGTAGGCCACCACCAGTCCCGCCAGCAACAGACCCTCGCCGCGACCGATGCCGCCGTCGAGGGCCAGCGCCCACAACAACAGGGAGACGCCGATCATCACCGGCACCTCCTGGCGGATCACCTGCTGGTGCACCACCAGCGGCGTGATGAGGGCGGACAGGCCGAGGATGACGAGGACGTTGAAGATGTTGCTGCCGACCACGTTGCCGAGGGCGATGTCGACCTGGCCCGACCAGGCCGACTGCACCGAAACCGCCATTTCCGGCGCGCTGGTGCCGAAGGCCACCACCGTGAGCCCCACCACCAGGGGCGAGATGCCGAAGGACAGGGCCAGGCGCGAGGCGCCCCGCACCAGCAGCTCGGCGCCCGCCACCAGGGCGATCAGGCCGAGCACGAACCACAGCAAGCTCATGACGTCATCTCCAGTTGTGCCACATGGATGCCACCTCGAAGCCCAGCACCAGCAGCCAGGCCAGCATGGCCACGCCGACGCCGGCGGCGGCGATGTCCTTGATGATGGCGATTTTTTCGTTATGGCGGGTTTCCACGAAATCGCACAAGGCCTCGATCGCGCTGTTCATGATCTCCGCCACCAGCACCAAGGCGGTGACCACGATGATGAGCAGCGAGTCCACCCAGTCGCGGGCAACCAGCGCGGCCGCCAGCACCAGCGTCGAGAAGGCCAGCTTCCAGGCCACGCTGAAGTCGTAGATCACCGCATAGCGCAAGCCGAAGGCGATGGTGCGCAGCTTGCGCAGCGGGTGATAACCGGGCTCGCCGGTGCCGAGAAACTTGTGTCTCACTTGCCCTCTCCGAAGCGGGCGCGAATCGGTGTCCGACCCAGCAGAAGCGCGCGCAACCCGAGCACCCAGCCCGCCGCGGCGAGGATACCGACAAACACGTCGCTGGGAAAATGCACCTGCAGATGGATGCGCGATGCGCCCACCAGCGCCAAGGTCGCCGCCAGCAGCGCGGCCAGGAACGCGCGCCCGCGGCCGGCGGGCGCGACCAGCAGCAGGGCCAGGGCGAGGGCCGCCGCCTGCATGCTATGGGCGCTGGGGTAGGAGAGGTCGGCGGGCATGGCGACCAAGGCGGGGAACAGATCCGGACGCGGCCGCGCCACCCACAGCTTGGCCGCGTGACTCAAGGCGCTGGCGCCCAGCAGGGCGGCGAGCAGGAAAACCGCCTGCCGGGAACGGCCCGCGCGCGCCAGACGCCAGGCCGCCCAGGCCGCCAGGGGCAGCAGGACGAACAGGGAGCCGAGCCAGGTGACGGCCGCCATGGCCGCATCGACGGCGGGGCCGCGCCAGCCGCCGGCGAGGGCCAGGCCGGCGCGATCGAAGGCGGGGGCGGCGCAGGCCGCATCCGGGCACACCCAGCGCGCGCCCGCCACCAGCACGAGCAAGGCCAGTGACCAGGGCAGCAGGATGGCGAGCGCCAAGCGGCCGCTCCAGGCGGCACGGGCGGAGGCGGCGGGCGCCATGGAGAGCAAGCCTTATTCCCGCGCGGGCGCCGATTGAGCTTCCTCGCGCGGGGAGCCTTGGCTTTCCAGCGCCTGCGTGGTGGCGGATTGCTTCATCGTCACGCTGCCCAACATGACGAACAGGGCGAGGAGGGCCAGTCCGACCGCGCCCACGGCGAGACGGAAGCCGAGGTGGGTCTTTGCGCTGGCATCGCGGTTGCTGTCGGTTTCTGCGTCGTTCATGTCGGTTTCCCTTGTCTGGACGGAACGCGCTCAGCCGCCGCGCACCATGGCCATCACCCGCCCCATGTCGAGCGTTTCGGCCTGCTGCCGGATTTGCGGCAGGTACTGGGTTTGCATCTGCTTGGCGGGGCCGAGCAGGTTCTGGAAGGTATCGCGCAACATGGCCGTATCCATGCGGCGACCGCCGGCATAATAGCGTTTGGCGAGCTGGCCGAGGGCGTAGGTGGTGGCGAAGGAAAACGCCATGCCGGTGGCCGCGCCGCCGATCTTGCCGACGGTCTTGCCGGCCGCCTTGCCGAGCAGGCCGCCGAGCAGCTTGCGACCGAACTGTTCCAGGTATTGCGAGGTCAGGCCGACGCCGGCGGCGGCGATGAATTCCTTGATGTGGCCCTGGTCGAGGCTGACGCCGTGGGCCTTGCCGATGCCGTACACCATCTTGATCTGCAAGGGGATGATGGCCATCGAGGCCCAGGATTGCGGCAGCAGTTCGAGGGCGCCGTTGAGCAGGCTGTAGTTGAGGATGGACTTGTCCAGCTCGGCTTCGCTCACGTTCGGCCGCGCCGCCACCACCGGTCCCGCCGCCGCCGCGGCCGCGTAGGTGGCGGGTATGTTGGGGGCGGCGGCCTGGGAGAGCTCGACGATGGCGTCGGCTTCGCCCTCGATGACGTCGACGCGCGCGGCATCCAGCCCCAGGCGGACCTTGAGGTCATCCAGGAAGCGCCGCTCGGCCTCGCTGGTGGTGCCGTCGGCCTCGCACACGCAGACCGCCATTTCATAGGCGAGCTGGCGGTGCTCGGCCTCGCCGAGGGCGGCGGCGGCACTCTCCAGGCTGGCGCGCTTGAGCAGCACGTCCTGGTAGAGCCGCATCAGGTCGGGCGCGCCGGCGTCGGCGGCGAGTGCGTCGGCGATGCGGCGGATTTCATCGCGTTCGCGGGCGTGCTTCTCGCCGTCGGCAAAGGCGGCGAACAAGGTCAGGGTGAGGATGGCGCGTTGTTGTTCGGGGTTCATGCATGGCTCCTTGTGAATTGGACAGGTCCGTCCGACCGAGAGGTCGTGGAACGATTTGCGGAACTAGCCTCGGACATGCCGCGCCGG
>JBBIIR010000253.1:0-4041 GCA_037446455.1 Hydrogenophilales bacterium
AACGGCCGCGTGAAGATGATGGTGAGGCCCGCCACCAGGTTGCCCAGCACCCCCTGCATGGCCAGGGCGATGCCGGCGCCGGCCACGCCGAGGCCGGCGATGAGGGGCAGCAGTTCCACGCCCAGGTTCTGCAGGGCCATGATCAGGAACAGGCCCAGCACCAGCAGGCGCAGCAGGCGCACCAGCAGTTGACGCACGGGCGCGTCGATGGCCAGCTTCTTCAGCATCCGCTCGGCCAGTCTGCCCAGCCAGCGGCCGACGAAGAAGCCGACCACCAGGATCAGCAGCGCCACCACCAGTTTGGGGCCGAAACGGATGGCCAGGTCGATGAGGGTGCTCCTGGCCTGGTCGAGGACGACGAATTGATCGTTCAAGGGGGTACCCTCAGGGATTGGCGGAGGCGCCGAGGATCTGGTCGAACAACTCCCAGGACAGCCGGGCATCTTCCGGGCTCACCCGGCGCACGGCCTGGCCCAGACTGACCATGACGAAATCGCCGACCGCGGGGGGCTCGTCCCGCAGCATGAACAGGGACACGTCGCGCTCGACGCCGCGCGCCTCGCAATGGGCGGAGAGGCCATCGATGGCGGTGATTTGCATGGGATAGGCCAGGCACATGGATTGAGTGATTGAAATATTTGATAGAGGGGTTAAGTCATTGAATGCAGACGGGGTTGTCCGGAATATTGCAGAAATATTGAGCAATATCAATATGTTGAGTCAATAAGTATATTGTTGTTGCTGCATGTGCGAAGTATTCTTCGTCGCCATGAAGACCCTGGTGCTCGGTATCGGCAACACCCTGCTCAGCGACGAAGGGGTAGGGATTCATGTCTTGCACGCCCTCTCCGCGGGGGCGCCGCTGCCCGAAGACGTCGAACTGATGGACGGCGGCACCCTGTCGTTCACCCTGGCCGGTCCCATCGAGGAAGCGGATGCCCTCATCGTCGTCGACGCCGCCCACATCCAGGCCGAAGCCGGTGCGTGGCGGATGTTCGAAGGCGAGGCCATGGACGCCTTCCTGCTCGGCAACCGCAAGTCCAGCGTGCACGAGGTGGGTCTCACCGACCTGCGCGCCATCGCCATTCTGGCCGGACATTGGCCGGAAAAGCGGGCGCTGCTCGCCATCCAGCCGCAGGTGGTGGATTGGGGCGAGTTCCCCACGCCCGCCGTCGCCGCGGCCATTCCGCCCGTGTGCGCGGCCATCCGCGGCCTGATCGAGGGATGGCGCCATGTCGCTTGAGGACATCCGTGTCGTCGTCGACGCCGGCGAAGCTTCCCCGTACCAGGCCGATGCGCTGTCCGGCAACGCCCCCGTGCTGCTGCGCGAGCTCGCCGAACATGTGCGGCATCTGGTGGCGGCGGCTGAACCCACCGCCATTGATCTGAACGCGCTGCCGCTCACGCCCGCCGATCTGGATTGGCTCAAGGCCACGCTGGGCGAGGGCGAGATCAGCGTCACCCTGCATTCCGATGGGGCATCGACGCTGGAGGAAACGTCCTGCCCCGGTATTTGGTGGGTGACGCACCACAACGAGAACGGCCACGTCGTGTCGCGCTTCATCGAGGTCGCCTTCGTGCCCGAGTTGGTCAAGGCGCACCCCGAAGACGTCAAAACAGGATTAGAACATCTGGAATCTTTAATTTTTGATCTAAGCTGAATCAATGTCTTCACGTCCGTGTTGGAAGCCAGGAGGCTGAGCATGCAAGGCCCATTGATTGACACCCTAGCGCGGCAAGGCGTGACCCGCCGCACCTTCTTCAAGTATTGCGCCACGTTGGCATCCCTGATGGCGCTGCCCCCTTCGGCGGGCCGGGCCATGGCGGAAGCCATGGCGGCGGCGCCGACGGCGAGCAGGCGGCCCTCGGTGATCTGGTTGCCCTTCCAGGAGTGCACCGGTTGCACCGAGTCCATCACCCGGTCGCACTCGCCTTCCATCGAGGGCCTGATCTTCGACGCCATTTCCCTGGACTACCATGAGACGCTGATGGCGGCGGCCGGCCATCAGGCCGAGGAAGCCCTGCACCATGCCATGAAGGAGAACGAGGGCAAGTACCTGCTCATCATCGACGGCTCGGTGCCTCTGGGCCTCGATGGCGCCTACTCCTGCATCGCCGGCAGGACCAACCTGGAAGCCCTGAAGGAAGCGGCCAAGGGCGCGGCGGCCATCGTCGCCATGGGTTCCTGCGCGGCCTTCGGCGGCATTCCCAAGGCCAAGCCCAACCCCACCGGGGCGGTGGCGGTGTCCGACATCATCAAGGACAAGCCCATCATCAACATCCCCGGCTGTCCGCCTATTCCGGTGGTCATCACCGGCGTCCTGGCCCACTTCCTCACCTTCGGCAGCCTGCCGGAACTGGACAAGCTGGGCCGTCCGAAAGCCTTCTACGGCGAGACCATCCACGACCGCTGCTACCGGCGCCCGTTCTACGACCAGGGCAAGTTCGCCAAGAGCTTCGACGACGAGGGCGCGCGCAAGGGCTGGTGCCTGTTCGAGCTGGGCTGCAAGGGCCCGGTCACCTACAACGCCTGCGCCACGGTGAAGTGGAACGCCGGGACTTCCTGGCCGGTGGAATCCGGCCACGGCTGCCTGGGCTGTTCCGAGCCCGACTTCTGGGATGCCGGCGGTTTCTACCGCGCCCTCTCGATGCCCGCGGATCCCCTGAAGATGGCGGCGACCGCCGCGGCGGTGGGCGCGGCGGCCGGCGTGGCGATCACCTTCGCCAACCGGGCCAAGAAGAGCTCCGCCAAGGCGGCGCACGAAACCGTGACCCTGGCCGACCTGGAGAAATGATCATGAACGAATTGCAATTCCTGACATGGGTCCGGGGTCCGGGCCTGGACATCGCCATCGGCATCTTCCTGCTCGGCGTGTTGTGGCGGCTGATCGAGATCTACTCGCTTGGGCGCAAGAAGGACCTGGCGCCCGGTCGTCATCGCGACGGCGCCTCCGGCCTGCACACGGTGTTCCGCCGCTCGGTGCCGCCGCCCGGCATGGTCAAGCGTTCCCCGGTGACCTACATCGGGGGTTACGTCTTCCACATCGGTCTGGCGATCATCGTCTTCCTGTTCGAGCCGCACATCATCCTCATCCGCGATCTCACCGGGCTGTCCTGGCCGGGCCTGCCCTCGCAGGTGATCGACCTGGTGACGGTGATCACCCTCGGCGCCATGCTGGTGGTGCTGGCGGACCGCATCAAGAACCCGGTGAAGCGCTATCTCAGCACCTTCGAGGACTGGTTCACCTGGACCCTGACCTTCCTGCCGGTGCTCACCGGATGGATGGCCGTGCAGCATCTGTTGTTGCCCTACACCACCATGCTGGCCCTGCACATCCTGTCCGTCGAACTGCTGTTGATCGTCCTGCCCTTCACCAAGCTGTTCCACGCCTTCACGGTCTTCGGTTCGCGCTGGTACCTCGGCAAGATCAACGGTCATAGGGGAGTCCCGGTATGAGCGCCTCACTGCAAAAGGGCATCAACGCCCTCAAGGAAGTCATCGACGCGCCCGTCGCGAGTTATTTCAACAGCTGCGTGCATTGCGGCCTCTGCGCCGAGGCCTGCCTGTTCCATCTGGAAACCGGCGATCCGAAATACACGCCCATCCACAAGCTGGAGCCCCTGCGCCGGGTCTACGAGCAGGAATACACCCTGCTCGGCCGCCTGAAGAAGATGGTCGGCCTGTCCAAGGCCGTCACCGACGACGAACTGGAAGAGTGGAAGGAACTGGTGTACGACAGCTGCACCATGTGCGGCCGCTGCTCCATGGTCTGCCCGGTCGGCAACGACATCGTCTACATGGTGCGCAAGCTGCGCGAGGGCATGGCGGTTTCCGGCCACGCGCCGGACGGCATCAAGGGCGCCACCAAGCGCACCGTCGAGATCGGCGGCCCCATGGGCCTGAAGTGGCCGGCGGTGGCGAACGTCATCAAGAAGGCCGAGGCGGCCACCGGCGAAACCATCAACGTCGACAAGCCGGGCGTCGATTACCTGGTGCTGCTGTCCTCCATGGAGATCGTCAACTATCCGGAGTACCTGGAA
>JBBIIR010000254.1:0-4032 GCA_037446455.1 Hydrogenophilales bacterium
AATCAAAAATCCTTATGGCCTGCTGATGCGCGACAGGCGCATGGCGTTGAGCACGACCAGCAGGGAAGACAGGGACATGCCGATGCCGGCCATCCAGGGTGTCACGTGCCCCAGGGCGGCGGCCGGCACGGCCAGGGCGTTGTAGCTCGCCGACCAGGCCAGGTTCTGGCGGATCACCACCTGCGTCTTGCGCGCCAGGTGCACACCGTCGGCCAGGCGGCCGATCTCGCTGGACAGCAGCACCATGTCGGCGGCGGCCTGGGCGGCCTCCGCGCCCTGGTCGACGGCGATCGACACCTGGGCCTGGGCCAGTACGGGCGCGTCGTTGACGCCGTCGCCGGTCATGGCGACGATGGCCCCGCCGTCCTGCAAGGCACGCACCGCCGCCAGCTTGTCCGCCGGCAGCATTTCGCCGCGCGCATCCTCGATGCCGAGTTCGCGCGCCAGCGCCAGCACGTTTTCCGCGCGGTCGCCGGAGTAGAGGTGCAGACGCACGCCCAGCCGCTTGAGGTCGGCGATGAGCTGGCGCGCCTGCGGGCGTGGCGCGTCGCCGAGCGCGAACCAGGCCAGCACGCCCGCGTCGTCGGCCAGGCCGACCACGGTACGGCCGGGCGGGAAGCGATCGGCCGGCGGCGCCTCGCCGACGAATTCCGGCGCCCCCAGGCGATAGGCGCGGCCCTGGATTTCGCCGACGATGCCGCGGCCCGGCGTGTAGCGCAGTTGTTCGGCCATGAGGGCGGGCGCCGAGCCCTCCTCGCCCGCCGCCTCGCGCAGGGCGGCCGCGACCGGATGCGTGGCGCCCTGTTCCAGGGCGCGCGCCAGGGCCAGGGCCTCGGCGCGCCCGCCGCGGCGGATGTCGGCATCCAGCAGCCTGAACTGGCCGGTGGTCAAGGTCCCGGTCTTGTCGAAGACGAAATCGGTGGCGCGCGCCAGGGTTTCCAGGGCGTGACCGCGCGTGGACAGCAGACCCAGGCGGGTGAGGCGGCCGAGGGCGGCGGTGAGGGCCGCCGGCGTTGCCAGAGCCAGCGCGCAAGGGCAGGTGACCACCAGCACCGACACGGTGATCCAGAATGCCCGCGCGGGTTCGACCAGATACCAGACGCCGGCGACCAGGGCCGCCACCACCAGCAGCACCAGCACGAACCAGCCGGCGACCCGGTCGGCGATCTGGGCGAGACGCGGCTTCTCCGCCAGGGCGCGGTCCAGCAGGCGGACGATGCCGGACAGCACGGTATCCGCGCCGACCTGGTCGACGCGCACCACCACCGGGCTTTCCAGATTGAGGGAACCGCCGATCACCGGGCTGGCCGGATGCTTGATGACCGGCATCGACTCGCCGGTGAGCAGGGATTCGTCGACGCTGGAGCGCCCCTCCACCACCTCGCCGTCGGCCGGAAAGCTGTCGCCCGGCCCCACCAGCACGTGATCGCCGGCCACCAGCTTGACCGCGCCCACCATCTCTTCCTCGCGCGAGGCGGGAAACGCCGGCAGCCGCCGGGCGGCGGCGGGGATCAGCTTGATCAGCGTCTCCGCCGCCTCCGCCGAGCTCTTGCGCGCGCTCATTTCCAGGAAGCGGCCGGTGAGCAGGAAGAAGACGAACATGACGACGGCGTCGAAATACACCTCGGAACTACCCGTGAAGGTGCCGTAGATGCTCGCCACATAGGCGGCGCCGACGCCCAGGGCGACCGGCACGTCCATGCCGACGCGGCGCGCCTTGAGGTCGCGCCAGGCGGTCTGGAAGAAGGGCCAGGCGGAATAAAAAACCACCGGCGTGGTCAGGATCAGGCTGGCGAAGCGCATGAGCGCCTCGATATCCATGCCCATCTCGCCCTCGCCCGCCAGGTATTCCGGCACCGCGTACATCATCACCTGCATCATGCCGAGGCCGGCGATGGCCAGGCGGCGGATCGCCGTCTCGCGCTCCTTGCGGAACAACTCCTCCTGGCGCCCCGGATCGAAGGGATGCGCGAGATAACCGATGTCCTGGATGCTTTTCAGGATGTCGGAAAGATGAATGCGGGTGTCGTCCCAGCGCACCCGCGCGCGTCGCGTGGAAAAGTTGATGTCCGCCGACAGCACGCCGGGCAACTGGTGCAGATGGCGCTCGTTCAGCCAGACGCAGGCGGCGCAGACGATGCCCTCGAGGATCAGGCTGGCCTCGCGCAGCTCGCCCTCGCTGCGCACGAAGCTGCTCTGCACTTCCGGCAGGTCGTAGAGCTTGAGGTTCTTCAGTTCCTCCAGGGCCGCTTCCGGCGTCTTCGGCAGATCGGTGCGCAGCCGGTAATAGTCGGCGTTGCCGGAATCGATGATGGTCTGCGCCACCGCCTCGCAGCCCAGACAGCAGGCGGACTTGGCCTCACCCTGGTAAACGATGCGGTAATGCGAGCCGGTGGGCACCGGTTCGCCGCAATGGAAACAACGGTCTGAGTCTGGGGTCGCGGACATGAAGGTCGATTTTACCCGGCGTCGCCGCACCGTTCCTCGCACAGGCGATTGGCGAGGGCGGCGAACTGCGCCACCGACAGGGTTTCGCCGCGCCGGCCCGGATCGATGCCCAGCCCGGTAAACAGGGCTTCGTCGACCAGGCCCTTGAGGGTGTTGCGCAGGGTCTTGCGGCGTTGTCCGAAGGCTCGCGCCACCACCTCGGCAAACAGGGCGGTGTCGCGATACGGCACCGCCTCGGCCGGCAGCGGCAGCAGGCGGACGATGGCGGAATCGACCTTGGGGGGCGGCCGGAAGGCGCCGGGCGGCACGATGAACAGCTTCTCCACGCGGAAGCGCGCCTGCAGCATCACGGACAGGCGGCCATAGTCCGGCGTCGCCGGCGCCGCCACCATGCGGTCCACCACCTCTTTTTGCAGCATGAACACCATGTCGCGGATCGCCGCGGCGTGCTCGGCCAGATGAAACAACAGGGGCGAGGAGATGTTGTAGGGCAGGTTGCCCACCACGCGCAGGTCTGAACCCAATTCAAGGAACGGGAAACGCAGGGCGTCGGCGCGGTGGATGGTCAGGCGGCCGGCGGGGAATTCCGCTGCCAGGCGTGTCACCATGTCCCGGTCCAGTTCCACCACATGCAGATGATCCAGGGTCTCCAGCAGGGGCCGCGTCAGGGCGCCGGGTCCGGGACCGATCTCCACCATGCGGTCGCCGGCTTGCGGCCGGATGGCGGCGACAATGCGGCCGATGTAATGGCCGTCCACCAGGAAATGCTGGCCGAGCGACTTCTTGGCCCGGGGCAGACCGGCGTTCATGAGCCGGCCCGGTGCCCGGCCATGCGGCGGGCGGTCTCCAGGGCGACCCGCAGGCTACCCACCTCGATGCGGCCCGTACCGGCGCGGTCCAGGGCGGTGCCGTGGTCCACCGAGGTGCGCACGAAGGGCAAGCCGAGGGTGATGTTCACGCCCTCGCCGAAGCTGGCGTGCTTCAGCACCGGCAGGCCCTGGTCGTGGTACATCGCCAGCACGGCGTCGGCGGCTTCCAGTTTCCCGCGCTGGAACAACGTGTCGGCGGGCAGGGGACCCACCAGGTCCAAACCTTCCGCGCGCAGAGAGGCCAGCACCGGCTCGATCACCTCGATCTCCTCGCGGCCCAGATGACCGCCCTCCCCGGCGTGGGGATTGAGGCCGGCCACCAGGATGCGCGGCCGCGCGAGACCGAAATCCCGGCGCAGGCCGGCGTGGAGAATGCGCAGGGTCTCGGTCAGACTGGCCACCGTAATGGCGTCCGCCACCTCCCGCAAGGGCAGATGGGTGGTGGCCAGGGCGACGCGCAGGGCGACGCCGGAGGGCGGAGGAGGGGCCCCACGTAGTGGGGATCCGACCCCAAAGGCGGATGCGATGCCTGCCTCGGGTGGAGTTTCACAAGGCGCCGTCGTATTGGAGGACGTGCCGACCGAACTGGCGTGGCAGGCGGGCATCCCGCCGGCCAGCATCATCACCACCCTGGGCGTTGCGGTCAGTTCGGCGAGGAATTCGGTGTGGCCGGTGAAAGCCGCGCCGGCGTCGTTGATCACCCCCTTGTGCACCG
>JBBIIR010000255.1:0-4025 GCA_037446455.1 Hydrogenophilales bacterium
TCGGCGCCCCGGAACCGGCCCACAGGACCGGGCATCGCACAGGGTTCGCGCGCGGTGAACTTGGTAGAACGGGCTCTGTTCAAGTCGCATGCCCTGGATTTGAATTGACCGCCAGCAGCGCGGCTCAACCCAGCAGGCCGGGCGCGGCATGGGTGAGGAACCGGTAAAGCGGATGGGCATCGGCTCCGTTCACCAGGATCTTCGCGGACAGGGCAAAGCTGACGCCATAACGGCTGGTGCAGCACAGGCCTGCCACGATGTGCCCGAGTTCATACGGGAACCTTGGCGCCCCCGCCGCGACAAACACAGGGTTCGGCAGCGAGCCGAAATCACCGAAGGAGACCGACCATGTCATTGCACAAGCATTTTTCCGCGAGCCGGGCCCTGACAGCCCTGGCCTGCGCTGTCGTCCTGTCCGCTCCCGCCGCCGCCGATCACTGGCGCGGCCATCCCGGCATGGGCTTTTACGGCCACTGCCCGCATTACCAAGGCATGGCCAACTGCCCGCACAAACCCGCCGGGCCGATGATGCAACGCATGTCCGGCAAGATGCTGGGCGTGCAGATCAGCGACCTGCCCAACGCCATGCTGGACGCGGGCGAGGTGGGCTATGGCGTCAACGTGGAGAAGGTACAGCCCGACAGCGCGGCCGCCAGCGCCGGCATCCAGGCCGGCGACCTGATCGTCGAATTCGCCGGCAAGCCGGTGCTGTCGGCGGAACGCCTGCGCTGGCTGGTGCGCAAATCGGAAGCGGGCAAGGCCCTCGATGTCAAACTCATGCGCGAGGGTAAACCGGTCGCGGTGAAGGTCACCCTTGCCGAGCCGGCGCCCAAGGAGAAGTGCGAGCCCAAAGGTCCTCCCCGCATCGGCACCTGAACGCCACTCCCCTCCGGGGCCGAGGTCCCGGAGGCGTGGCCGGCGTCAATCCGGCAAGCGCCTTCGCGAAGGCTCAGACGCAGCCCGTCGGCTGGGGCAGACCACCGTACTTGGTGATCATCTTCATGGGGCCCCGCGGGAAGAGGTCGTACAGCTTCTGCGCCTTGCGGTCCATGCCGTGCAGCTTGGCGAAATCGCGGATGGGCGGCACGGTCTGGGTTTCGCCGAACACTTCCCGAGCCGACAGGATGTACTTCACATGTTCATCCGTGAGTTCGAAGTTGTCGTCCAGGCGCGCCAGTTCGTGCATGACTTCCTCCGTCCAGATGGAGGGGTCTATCAGATAACCGTTGCCGGTTAGTTCGAGTTCCATGGGGAATCCTGTTGCGTTGAAACCGGCCCGGAGTATACCGGGGCTGCCGCGCAAACCCGCGCTAAACCTCATGGTGAGTAGGGGTCCTGAAGGCCCCTGCCGGAGGCTGAAGTTCGCCGCTGCCGGAGATCGACGATGACCTGGAGACCGGCGCCGAGGAAGCCATCCTTTCCACGCACGTGAGCTTCGTCCGCCTCGACCGGCAGGGGGCGAAGAAAGCCCTGCCGGTCGCCGACGCCTGAGCGGCGGCATGGTGTATCGTTCCGCCGGTTCCTCGCCCTCGCCGCCGAAATGCTGAAAAAACTGCTGCCCTTCCTGCTCGCCTTCGTCCTGCCCCTGGTGCTGATCTATGCCTGGTGGGGCGGCTTCAATGCGGCGCGGATCGAGGAAACCACGGCCGGCCCCTACACCTACGCCTATCTGGAACAGAAGGGCGACTACGCCAAGCTGCCGGAACTGGCGGTGAAGGCCCGCCAGGCGTTGGAAGCCGGCGGGCTGAGCGCGGGCGCGCCGATCACCGTGCTGTATTCCAATCCCGATCTGGTCGACCCGCCCGAGCGCCTGGCGCGCGCGGGCTTCCTGGTGCCGGCGGACAGCCAGGTCGGCGGCGGCCTGCGCATCGACACCATTCCCGCCCGGCGCGTGCTTTCCGTGCAGGTGCGGGCGGGCAGCCTGCTCGCCCCGAGCAAGGCCTACCTGGCCCTCGACCGCTACCTGCAGGAGCGCGGCCGCGGCATCCAGATGCCCACCGTCGAACTCTATGCCCCCGCCGAGAGCCGGTTGCGCATGGGACTGCTCACCGTGGAGATGGAATGGCGCTGAGGCGGGCGCCCGTGCGCGCCCCGGCCCGGCCGCGCGGTGACGGAAAGCCGAGCCGGTGAGCCTGTTCGCCCTGCTTGCCGCGCTCGGCCTGGAGCACTGGCGTCCGCAGCGCCCGGACGGACCCCGGAAGTGGGCCGGGGAATGGCTGGCGCGCCTGCTCGACAACCTGAATGCCGGCGGCGAGCAGCACGGCGTCCTCGCCTGGACCCTGGGCGTGCTGCTGCCGGCCCTGGCGGCGGCCATGGCGGGCTGGGCGCTGGCGGGTGTGTGGACGCCCCTGGCCTGGGTCTATGGCGTCGCCGTGCTGTATTTCTGCCTCGGTTTCAGGAGCGCCTCCTACCTCGCCGCCGGGGTGTTCAAGGCCCTGCGCGCCGACGACGTGGAGTCCGCCCGCGCCCGTCTCGCGGAGTGGCGCCCCGGCCAGCCGGCGGGCGCCGATGCCGACACCGTGATGCGCCAGACCCTGGAGGAGATCTTGCGGCAGGCGCTGATCCGCCTGTTCGGCGTGGTGTTCTGGTTTCTCCTGCTCGGGCCGGCCGGCGCCGTGCTCTACCTGCTCACCCGGCTGGCGCGCGACCGCTGGCAGGCCGAGCCGGAGTTCGCCCGCTTCGCCCGCCGCTTCGCCCACTGGCTGGACTGGCTGCCCGCGCGTCTGCTGGCCTTCAGCTTCGCCATCGTCGGCAACTTCCAGGATGCCCAGGCCTGCTGGCGCGCCCAGGCCGCAAGCTGGGGCGAGACGGGCGACGGCATCGTGCTGGCCGCCGGCGCCGGCGCCCTCGGCCTGCGTCTGGGCGGCGACGCGCGCCTGCCCGGCGGCGAACTGCCGCGCCCGCCGCTGGGACCGGACGAGCCGCAGGGCATGGCGCCCGGCCTCGATTCCCTGGACGCCGTGGTGGCCCTGGTCTGGCGCGCCGCCTTGTTGTGGCTGGCGGTGCTGGGCCTGCTCTGGCTGGGCGGGCTGTAGTGGACCGGCTGGCCCGCATCTACCGCCTGCACCAGGCCCTGGCCGCCCGCCGTTACCCCGTCTCCCGCGCCACGCTTCAGACGGAGTTGGAGTGTTCCCGCGCCACCCTCACGCGCATCATCGCCGAGATGCGCGACCTGCTCGGGGCGCCCATCGAATTCGACGCCGCGCATGGCGGCTACCGCTACAGCCATGATGCCTTCGAGCTGCCCGGCCTGTGGTTCACCCCCTCCGAGTTGCATGCGCTGGCGGCTGCGCAAAGGCTGTTGGACGATGCCCAACCCGGCCTTTTGGAGCGCGAGTTCGCCCCCCTGAAACGGCGCATCGACAAGCTCCTGAGCGGTCAGGGTGGCGTGCAGCGTGAACTCGCCCGCCGCGTGCGCGTGTTGCGCGCCGCCGCGCGCCAGCCCGATGCGCGCGTGTTCCAGGCACTGGCGGATGCCACCGCCTGGCGCCGGCGCGTGGATGTGCGCTACCTGGGGCGCGAGCGCGACGCGGAAACCGCGCGCGTCGTGTCGCCGCAAAGGCTGGTGCACTACCGCGACAACTGGTACCTGGACGCCTGGTGCCACCTGCGCGAGGCCTTGCGCAGCTTCGCCGTGGATCGGGTGCGCCAGGTCCGCGTGCTCGACCAGCCCGCCCTGGAACGCGCGGATGCCGAACTGGACGCCCATTTCAAGCAAAGCTACGGCATCTTTTCCGGCCCGCCCCGGCACACCGCCGTGCTGCGCTTCACCGCCGCGCGCGCCCGCTGGGTGGCGGAGGAACGCTGGCATGCCGACCAGCAAGGCCGCTGGCTGGACGACGGCCGCTATGAACTGGTCGTGCCCTACGCCGATCCCCGCGAACTGCTGCTGGACATTCTCAAATACGGCCCGGACGTGGAGGTGGTGGCGCCGCCGGAATTGCGCGCCGCCGTCGTCCAGCGCCTGCGCGCCGCCCTTTCGCAATACCCCGAATAACCGGTCCGGCGCGGGTCGATGCCGCGGG
>JBBIIR010000256.1:0-3999 GCA_037446455.1 Hydrogenophilales bacterium
CGGGGCCGACGTGGTGCATCTGGCCTCCTGCCTGCTGCAACACGGGCCCGGCCGCCCGGCGGAGATCCTGGCCGACCTGGAGCGCTGGCTGGGCGAGCGGGAGTACGCCTCGGTGGCCCAGCTCAAGGGCGGCATGAGCCAGAAGAACCTGCCCGACCCCGGCGCGGTGGAACGCGCCAGCTACCTGCGCGTGCTCGACAGCTACACGGCGCCTGCCGGGGTCTGGCGCTGAGCGTCCGGCCCGTGGCGGGATAGGCCGAACGAGGCCTCGCGGGGCGGCGGCGAGGGGCTACAATCGCCCCCGCCATGCCCGATCCACACGACACCAAAACCTATCCCTCCGTCGAGGACAGCCTGCGCCTGGTGACCGCGGCCATCGCCCGGCACAAGCTGGTGGAGGCGCTCGTCCACAAACAGGAGACGACAAGGCCGGAGCTGCCGCGCCACGAACTGGTGGAATCGCTGGTGCACAAGCAGAGCCTGACCGACCTGTCGAAGAAGCTGGACGGCCTGCACCCGGCGGACGTGGCCTACATCCTGGAGGCCCTGCCGCTGGAGGACCGGCTCCTGGTCTGGGATCTGGTGAAGGCGGAACGCGACGGCGAAATCCTGCTGGAAGTGTCCGACGCGGTGCGGGAATCCCTCATCGAGTCGATGGACAACCGGGAACTGGTGGCCGCCGCCGCCAGCCTGGATACCGACGAGATCGCCGACCTGGCGCCCGATCTGCCCAAGGACGTGGTGCAGGAGCTGATGAAGTCCCTGGACCAGGCCAAGCGCGCCCAGGTCGAATCCTCCCTGTCCTACGACGAGGAATCCGTCGGCGCCCTGATGGATTACGACTTCGTCACCATCCGCGCCGACGTCACCCTGGAAGTGGCCCTGCGCTACCTGCGCTTCCTCGGCGATCTGCCGCCGCACACCGACAAGCTGTTCGTGGTGGAGCGCAACGGCCGCCTGATCGGCACCCTGCCGCTCAAGCGCATGCTGGTGCACGATCCGGAAGTGCACGTGGCGGCGGTGATGTCCGACGATCCGGTGGTTTTCCATCCTTCCGACGAGGCCAAAGACGCGGCCCAGGCCTTCGAACGCTACGACCTGGTGACGGCGCCGGTGGTGGACCCCCACAACCGGCTGGTCGGACGTCTGACGGTGGACGTGGTGCTGGACTTCATCCGCGCCGAGGCCGAGGAAGACATGCTGCAACTGGCCGGCCTGAAGGAAGAGGAGGATCTGTTCACCACGGTGTGGAAGGCGGCGAAGAACCGCTGGATGTGGCTGGCCATCAATCTGTGCACCGCGTTGATCGCCTCGCGCGTGGTCGGCGCCTTCGAGGGCAGCATCGAGAAGCTCACCGCCCTGGCCGCGCTGATGCCCATCGTCGCCGGCATGGGCGGCAACACCGGCAACCAGACCTCCACCCTGGTGGTGCGCGGCCTCGCCCTGGGCATCATCAACAAGGACAACGCCAAGCGCATCCTCGCCAAGGAACTGGGCGTGGCGCTGCTCAACGGCACGGTGTGGGGCAGCGTCATGGGCGTGGTGGCCTATCTCCTCTACCAGAACGCCGCGCTGGGCGGGGTGATGGCGGTCGCCATGCTACTGAACCTGCTGGTCGCCGCCACCGCCGGCTACCTGGCGCCCCGTTTCATCGGCAGCACGGGTCGCGACCCAGCCTATGGCAGCCCCATTCTGACCACCTTCATCACCGACTCCATGGGTTTCTTCATCTTCCTGGGGCTGGCGACGCTGTTGCTGCTGTGAGCAAGGGAGCGGCGCGGCACGGCTTCAATGCCGCGAATCGCCGCGCACAGTGTGGCGCGGGAGGAACCGCCCGGGTTTCCCTCCACCCCGCCTGGAGGGCATGCGGCGTTGCGGACGATGCCGGTGGCGGCGGCGCGCTCGGACCGCTGCGATGACGCTGCGCCTCGGCCGTGTGAATTCACGCCAGCCTTGACGCGTCAGGCCGGTTCTTCCTTGAACTGCATGGCGTGCAGGCTGGCGTAATGGCCGCCGGCGGCGAGCAGTTCGGCGTGGCTGCCGCGCTCGACGATGCGGCCCTGGTCCATGACCAGAATGAGATCCGCCATCTCGATGGTGGACAGGCGGTGGGCGATGACCAGGGTGGAACGGCCGCGCATGACGCCGCGCAGGGCCGCCTGGATGTGCCGTTCGGACTCGGTGTCGAGGGCCGAGGTGGCCTCGTCGAGGATGAGGATGGGCGCGTTCTTCAGGATGGCGCGGGCGATGGCCAGGCGCTGGCGCTGGCCGCCGGACAGCAGCACGCCGTTTTCTCCGACCAGGGTGTCGAAGCCCCGCGGCAGGCGGTCGATGAACTCGCGCGCATGGGCCGCCTCGGCGGCGGCCTCGATGTCCGCGCGCGAGGCGCCGGCCAGGCCGCCGTAGGCGATGTTGTTGGCGATGGTGTCGTTGAACAGGGTCACCTGCTGGGTGACCAGGGCGATGTGGCGGCGCAGGTTGCGCAGGGTGTAGTCCGCCACATCGACGCCGTCGATGAGGATGCGCCCCCGTTCGTGGGAATAGAAGCGCGGGATGAGATGGGCCAGGGTGGACTTGCCGCTGCCCGAACGGCCCACCACCGCCACCATGCGGCCGGGTTCGATGACGAAGGAGATGCCGTCCAGCACCGGATGCTCGGCGCCGGGGTAGGTGAAGTTCAGGGCGCGCACCTCGACGCGTCCCTCGACGCGGTCCTTCTCCAACTTGCCCATGTCTGATTCCGGCGCCTCGTCCAGTTGGGCGAAGATGCTCTCCGCGCCGGCCAGGCCCCTCTGGATGGTGGCGCTCACCTCCGAGAGCTGGCGGATCGGCTTGGGCAGCATGCCGGCAGCGACAATGTAGGCCACCAGATCGCCGGCGCTGGCGTCGCCGCGCATCCATAGCACCAGGAACAGCATCACCGCCATGGCGCTGAAGGTGACCAGTTGCAGGGTGGGGACGAAAACCTCCTTGGTCTTCGCCATGCGCAGTTGCTTGCGTGTGTTGTCCTCGCTGGCGACGCGGAAGCGCGCCGACTCGTAGTCCTCGCCGCCGAAGCCGCGCACCACGCGGTAGCCCTGGATGGTTTCCGAGGCGACGTGGGTAAGCTCGCCCATGGCGACCTGGATCCTGCGGCTCTGCTTGCGGAACTTGCGGCTGGCGCCGATGACCAGGACGCCGATGACGGGCAGGATGGCCAGCATCACCAGGGTGAGCTTCCAGTTCGACCAGAGCAGGTAGCCGACCAGGAAGAGCACCGTCAGCCCCTCGCGCGCCACGACCTTGATGGCGTCGGTGGCGGCGCCGGTGACCATGGTGACGTTGTAGGTAATGCGCGAGATCAGGTGGCCGGAGTTGTGCTGGTCGAAAAAGCGGTTGGGCAGGCGCAGCAGGCTGTCGAACAGGGCGCGGCGCAGGTCGTGAATGAGGCCCAGGCTGACGCGCGTGATGTAATAACTGCCAAGGAAGGCGCCGAGGCCCTGCCAGGCGGCGATCAGCACCAGCATGACCGGTACGCCGTACATGAGCTCCATGCCTTCCAGCAGAGGCACGCCACGCAATACCGCCTTGCTTGGATCGGCCAGACCGTCGACAAAGAACTTCATCACCCCGGCCAGCATGGGCTGAGCCGAGGCCAGGATGAGGAAACCCAGCAGGCTGACGGCGAAATCCCTGGCGTGGGGCCGAACATAGCTCAACAGGCGAAAATAGAGGCGGGCTGAACCGGCGATGGCGTCTGGCCGGGCCGGCGGTGTCGATGGCATCAAATGTGAATACCGGGAATAGCAGGTGCGGATGCTATCACGGCCGCCACGACGGTCCGCCCGGAACCGTCGTTCCGGGAGGGGCGGGAGGGTACGCAGGTGCAGCCGATCTCGCTCACCGTCGAGGCTTTCCATGCGGGACGAATCGCGCGTTCTCAGGTCGGCGGGTCTTCAGTACATAGCCGGCAAGGTGAGTCAGGGCCTAATGCCGACCCGGGGGTCCCAGATCAAACAG
>JBBIIR010000257.1:0-3993 GCA_037446455.1 Hydrogenophilales bacterium
CTGTTCGCCGAGCGCCTCGCCGGCCTCATGCAACTGGTCGAGGAAGTGGCCTTCCGCAAGCTCGACCGCCGTCTCGCCGCCTGGCTGCTGGCGCGCGCGCCAAACATCGCCGTTTCCCACCAGGCCATCGCCGACGAACTCGGCAGCGTGCGGGAAATCGTCTCCCGCCTGCTGCGGCAGTTCGAGGAACAGGACTGGGTGCGCCTCGGCCGCGAGCGCATCGAGGTGCGCTCCACGGCGGACTTGCGCTGCCTGGCGGACGGGCACTGAGCACACCCGGCCGGGTCGATCGGCCACCCGCGAGCGCTTGTGGAACTTTGGTCACAGAACGGCGCCCGGCGCGGCGCTATGCTGCAGACATCCCCGTGGCATCACGCGGGGAAAACCTTGCGGCAACCTGACAGGAGGATGGACATGAAAGCAAACGTTGGCGGTATCGATCGCATCCTGCGTATCGTGGTGGGGCTGGCCCTGATCGTCTGGGCGGCCATGGGCGGCCCGGTGTGGGCCTGGATTGGCGTGGTGCCTCTGGCCACCGGCATCGTCAAGTTCTGCCCGCTCTACCCCCTGCTGGGCATGAGCACCTGCCCCGTGGACAAGTAAGCGCGCGAGCCCTGGAGAACGCCCCGTCAAGGGGCGTCCTGATTAGCCATCAAACTCAGCGATCCCCAAGAACCGTCATTCCGGGGCTGCCCGTCAGGGCAGAACCCGGAATCCAGAGGTTTTATGGACGTTTTTTCTGGATTCCGGGCTCCGCTTCGCGGCCCCGGAATGACGTGCTGAACTTTGTGGCTAACGGACATGACTTTGAGAAGACGCCCCATAGCATGAAAGTCATGCCCGTTTCCCTCACCCCCAACCCCTCTCCCGCACGCGGGCGAGGGGGGCTTCGAGAAGTCGCCGTGCGACTTTAACGTTAATCAAGAGGGGCGTTGTCATTTCAGGAACAGCTTGTAGGCGGGATTGCGGGATTCGTTCCAGTAGCGGTAACCGAGGCCGTCGAGGAAGTGCTGGAAGGCGGCCTTCTCGCCCGGCGGCACCTGCATGCCCACCAGCACGCGGCCATAGTCGGCGCCGTGGTTGCGGTAGTGGAACAGGCTGATGTTCCAGCCGCGGCTCATGCTGTCGAGAAACCGCATGAGGGCGCCGGGACGTTCCGGAAACTCGAAGCGGTAGAGCACCTCGTTTTCCACCTGCGGCGCGCGGCCGCCCACCAGATGGCGAATGTGCAGCTTGGCCATCTCGTTGTCGGAGAGGTCGAGCGCCGGCAACTGGTGGCGGGTCAGGCCGGCCAGCAGTTTGTCCACCTCGGCCTGGTTCTGCACCTGGATGCCGACGAAGACGTGCGCTTCCTCGGCATCCGAGAAGCGGTAGTTGAACTCGGTGATGACCCGCCCGCCGATGAGGGCGCAAAAGGCCTTGAAGCTGCCGGGCCGCTCGGGAATGGTCACCGCCAGCACCGCCTCGCGTTTCTCGCCCAGTTCCGCGCGTTCGGCGACGAAACGCAGGCGGTCGAAGTTCATGTTGGCGCCGGAGGCGATGGCCACCAGATTGCGGTTCTTCGCCTTTTCCCGCTCCGCCCAGACCTTGGCGCCGGCCACCCCGAGCGCGCCGGCGGGTTCCAGGATGGAACGGGTGTCCTCGAACACATCCTTGATGGCCGCGCAGATCGCGTCGTTGCTGACGCGAATCACCTCGTCCACGTACTGCTGGCAGAGGCGGAAGGTTTCCTCGCCGACCTGCTTGACCGCCACGCCGTCGGCGAAGATGCCCACCTGCGGCAGGACCAGGCGTTCCTTGCGGCACAGGGAACGCGCCATGGCGTCGGCCTCCTCCGGCTCGACGCCGATGACCTTGATCTCCGGGCGCAGGCGCTTCAGATACACGGCGATGCCGGCGATGAGGCCGCCGCCGCCCACCGGCACGAACACCGCGTCGATGGGCGCGCGCGCCTGGCGCAGCAGTTCCATGCCGATGGTGCCCTGGCCGGCGATGACGTCGGGGTCGTCGTAGGGATGCACGAAAGACTTCTTCTCCGCGCGGGCGATGGCCTTGGCGTGCTTGTAGGCGTCGTCGTAGGAATCGCCGTGCAGCACCACCGCGGCGCCGCGCTTGGCGACCGCGTCCACCTTGATGGCCGGGGTGGTGGCGGGCATGACGATGGTCGCTTCACACTTCAGCACCTGCGCCGACAAGGCCACGCCCTGCGCGTGGTTGCCGGCCGAGGCCGTCACCACGCCGCGCCTGAGTTGCGCCCGGGTGAGGCCGGCCATCTTGTTATAGGCGCCGCGCAGCTTGAAGGAGAACACGGGCTGCATGTCCTCGCGCTTCAGCAACACGTTGTTGCCCAGGCGGCGCGACAGGTTGGGCGCCACCTCCAGGGGGGTTTCGTGGGCCACGTCGTAGACGCGGGCGAGCAGGATGCGCTCCAGATAGTCCGTCATTAAACTCTCCCCCTCCCCCTCAGGGGGAGGGCATCTCTTACATCCCCTCTCCCTCAGGGGGAGGGCAGGGTGGGGGTGGGTTTCTCAATAGCAAGCCGGCATTTGAACCGGGCTATGAAGGCCGCTATTCTCGGGGTTTCCGACCAAACGACCAAACGAATCGCGCCATGATGACCCAAGACGAAATGAAGCAAGCCACGGCCCGCGCCGCCATCCAGTACGTGCCCGCCGGCATCATCGGCGTCGGCACCGGTTCCACCGCCAATTTCTTCATCGACGAGCTCGCCCACATCAAGGGCCGCATCGACGGCGCCGTGGCTTCCAGCGTCGCCACCGCCGAGCGCCTGAAGAAGCACGGCATCCGCGTCATCGACCTGAACGAGGCCGGCGAGATGGAGGTCTACGTCGACGGCGCCGACGAGATCACCCGCCACATGGCCATGATCAAGGGCGGCGGCGGCGCGCTGACGCGGGAGAAGATCGTCGCCGCCTGCGCCAAAAAGTTCGTCTGCATCGCCGACCAGAGCAAACTGGTGGACGTGCTGGGCAAGTTCCCGCTGCCGGTGGAGGTGATTCCCATGGCCCGCTCCCACGTGGCGCGGCAACTGGTGAAGCTGGGCGGCAACCCGGTACTGCGCGCCGGCTTCACCACCGACAACGGCAACGTCATCCTCGACGTGCACGGCATGAACATCCTCGACCCGGTGGCCATGGAGGCCGAGATCAACCAGCTCGTCGGCGTGGTCACCGTCGGCCTGTTCGCCCGCCGCGGCGCCGACGTGTTCCTGATGGGCACGCCGGACGGGGTGCGCACCCTGACGCGCTGAAGCGGAGACGAAGCACGGGCATGGCGCTGAAGCACGAAACCCTGGACGAGGCGGATTACCTGGCGAGCGAACAATGCGCGCCGCGCAAGCGCGAGTACGTCGGTGGCGAGGCGCACGCGATGGCGGGCGGCGGCGCGCGCCACAACCGGATTTCATTGAATGTGGCCAGCAAGCTGGACGCGGCGGCGCGTGCCGCGAATTGCGAGGTCTTCATCGCCGACATGAAGGTCAAGGTCGAGGCGCATCGCGCCTTCTATTACCCGGACGTGATGCTCGCCTGCGCGGAACAGGACGACCATCCCCTGTTCCGCGCCCTGCCCTGCCTGCTCGTCGAAGTGCTGTCGCCGACCACGGCGATGATCGACGAACGCGAAAAATGGCTGCACTACCGCGACATCCCCAGCCTGCGCCATTACCTGCTGATCGACTCGGAGAAACGCCATGCGCGCGTGCGCACGCGCGACGGCGACGGCTGGCTGGAACAGACCCTGGACGAGGAGGACATCATCGCGCTGCACTGCGGCACGCTGCGCGCGACGCTCAGCCTGGACGAGATCTACGAGCGCACCGGCCTGTGATCAAGCGCGTCGCCGGGCGCATCGTCGGTCACCGCAACGCGATAACGCTGCCCATTCCCCCAGGTCGATCAGCCCGCGGCGTTCTGAACGGAGCTGCCGCCAAGCCGGATCGGCCGCCCAGGCAGAAAAAACGTGGGCTGTCCC
>JBBIIR010000258.1:0-3974 GCA_037446455.1 Hydrogenophilales bacterium
CTGGGCCTCATGGGTCGGCTGGGCACGCACAACTTCCTGGAGCGGCGCCCGCTGGAATTGCGCGTGCCCGGCTTCGTGCTGCGCCTGCCGCGCCTGCCGGCGCCGCTGAACCTGGCGGCCGGCCTCGTCCTCGCGCGCGGGCTGAGTTGGCGCGACAAGCTGGCGGCGGCAAGGCTCATGCATGACCTGAAGGAGCGCGCCTTCCGCCTGGCGCGCGACGAGGCCGCCGCCGACTTCCTGCGCCGCCAGCAGCAGCCGGCCAACCTGGTCGAGCGGCTGTGGGGCCCGATCTGCGTCGCGGCGCTCAACACGCCGGTGCAGATCGCCTCGGCGCAGGTGTTCTGCAACGTGCTGCGCGACAGCCTGGCGGGCGACCGCGCGGACAGCGACCTGGTCATCAACCGGGCCGACCTGGGCCTGCTGCTGCCGGACGCGGCGGCGGCCTTCATCGCCGGCAAGGGCGGGCGCGTGCAGACCGGCCGCAAAGTGGAATTCCTCGCCCGCGAGCAGGGCGGCTTTCGCCTGGCGGGCCCGGACGCCCTCGCCGAGCGGGTGGTGGTGGCGGCGCATCCGGCCCGTCTGCCCGACCTGCTCGGCCGGCTGGCCGGCGCCGAGCCGGTGCTGGAGCAACTCGATGGCCTCGCCTGGCAGCCCATCCTCACGCTCTGGCTGCATTTCGCCACGCCGCCGAGTTTCCCCTTTCCCATGCTCGGCCTGGGCGGCGGCCAGGCCCCCTGGGCTTTCGAACGCAACGACCTGCATGCCGGCCTGGCGGCCATCGTGGTGAGCGCCGAGGGCCCGCATCTGGCGAAGCCGGCCGAGTCTCTGCGCGACGAATACCTGGAGCTGCTGGCCGCGCAACTCGGCCCCCTGCCGCCTCTGCTGGGCTGGAAAAGCATCGTCGAGAAGCGCGCCACCTTCGCCTGCGTGCCGCGCCTGCGCCGTCCCGACAACGCCACGCCCGTCCCCGGCCTGTATCTGGCCGGCGACTACACCGCCGGGGATTACCCGGCCACCCTCGAAGGCGCCGTGCGCAGCGGCATAAAATCCGCCAGACTGATCCTGGAAACCCTCACCTGATCCGCCCCTTTTCCCTTTTCCCTTTTCCCTTTTCCCTTTTCCCTTTTCCCTTTTCCCTTTTCCCTTTTCCCCCATGCCCTACACCCCCGCCCCCATCCTGCTGCAACACCGCGTCATCCTCGTCACCGGCGCCGGCCAGGGCCTCGGCCGCGCCGCCGCGCTGGCCTGCGCCCGCCACGGCGCCACGCTGATCCTGCTGGGACGCACGGTGGGCAAGCTGGAAAAGGTGTACGACGAGATCGTCGCCGCCGGCGGCGCCCAGCCCGCGATTTTCCCCATGGACCTGGGCGCCGCCCGGGATGAGGATTTCCAGGCCATGGCCCAGGCCATCGGCGGGCAACTCGGCCGACTGGACGGTATCGCCCACTGCGCCGCGGCCTTCGAGGCGCTGCGGCCGCAGTCGCTGGAAAGCGTGGAGGAATGGCTGCGCCTGTTCCGCGTCAACGCCGCCGCCCCGGCGGCCATCAACCGCTGCTGCGCGCCCTTGCTGGAAGCCCGCGGCGACGCCTCGGTGGTCCTCGTCGGGGAGACGCACGGCCACGCGCCGGCCGCCTACTGGGGCGGCTTCGCCGTATCCAAGGCGGCGCTGGAGGCCTACTTCCGCGTGCAGGCGGACGAGTGGTCGGACAGGGGCCCGCGCATCAACCTGCTCATTCCCGGCCCGGTGCGCTCCCCGCAGCGCGCGAAGACCCATCCCGGCGAGGACAAGTCCGGCCTGCCCGGCCCGGACGACCTGGCGACGCGCTTCCTCTACCTGCTGGGGCCGGACAGCCGCGACGTGCGCGGCCAGGTCCTACATGGCGCCGCCGAGCGCGACGAGACCTAGGAACCCGACGCGCAGGGTTTGCAGAAACGTCTTTGCAGGTAGGCGCTGAACTCCCCCGCCACTTCCGGGTGCTGCAGGGCGAATTCCACCGTCGCTTCCAGATAGCCCAGCTTGCTGCCGCAGTCGTAGCGGGTGCCGGTGAACTCGTAGGCCAGCACCTGCTGCTCCTTGAGCAGGGCGTCGATGGCGTCGGTGAGTTGCAGTTCGCCACCGGCGCCGCGCTCGATGTGGCGCAGGTGGTGAAAGATCCGCGGGGTCAGCACGTAGCGACCGACCACCGCCAGGTTGGAAGGCGCCTCGGCCGGCTTGGGCTTCTCGACGATCTGGCTGACGCGGCTGACGCGCTCGGCCATGGGTGAGGTGGCGACGATGCCGTAGGAGCCCGTTTCGGCGAGGTCCACGTGCTGCACTCCCACCATCGAACACTGGTAGTAGGTGTAGAGGTCGCACATCTGCTTGGTGGCGCCCGGTTCGCCGTCGATGAGGTCGTCGGCCAGCAGCACCGCGAAGGGTTCGTCGTTCACCGCCGGCTGCGCGCACAGCACGGCGTGGCCGAGGCCCAGGGCCTCGGCCTGGCGGATGTAGATGCAGTTGATGTTGATCGGCAGCATGGCGCGCAGTTCTTCCAGGGCGCGCAGCTTGCCGCGGGTTTCCAGTTCCACTTCCAGTTCGTAGGCCTTGTCGAAATGGTCGGCGATGGCCCGCTTGGTGCGGCCGATGATGAAGATGAGATCGGTGATGCCGGCCGCCATGGCCTCTTCCGCCGCGTACTGGATGAGCGGCTTGTCGACGATGGGCAGCATTTCCTTGGGATTCGCCTTGGTGGCGGGCAGGAAGCGGGTACCCATGCCGGCGGCCGGAAACACCGCCTTGGTGACGCGTTTCATACGACCTCCCGATTCCAGAGCCGATGCGAGGGCGAACCCGCATCAAGGCGGTGTTCGTCGCAGGCTAATGCCCGCATGGCGGGCGTTAAGCGAGCAGCGCGAGCGGCCGGAGACAAAACGGCCTTGGTGACGCGTTTCATGATTCAACAACTCCCTTCAGCAATTCCAGTAATTCGTCCTGGTCGAGCACCTTAACGCCCAGTTCTTCCGCTTTCTTTAATTTCGCGCCCGGCTCGGCGCCGGCGACCACGTAATCGGTCTTCTTCGACACGCTGCCGGCCACCTTGCCGCCCAGGGCTTCGATCCGCGCCTTGGCTTCCTCACGCGCGAGGTCCGGCAGCGTGCCGGTGAGCACGAAGGTCTTGCCGGCCAGCGGCAGGGACTCGCGCGGGGCCGGATCGCCGTCCACCCAGGCCCCGGCATGTTGCAGCGCCAGGATGACCGCCTGGTTATGGTGTTCGTCGAGGAAGGCGCGGATGGAGGCGGCGACCACCGGGCCGACGTCGGCAACAGTCATCAGAGCGGCCTCGTCGGCGGCGAGGAAATCCGCCATGCGGCCGAAATGGCGGGCCAGGTCCTTCGCCGTCTGCTCGCCCACATGGCGGATGCCGAGGGCGTGGATGCAGCGGGCCAGCGGCCGGCCGCGACTGGCCTGGATGGCTTGGATCAGGTTCTCCGCCGACTTGTCGGCCATGCGCTCCAGCCCGGCCACCTGCTCGCGCGTCAACCGGTAAAGGTCGGCGGGGGTGGCCACCAGGCCCCGGTCGACCAACTGATCGACCAGTTTGTCGCCCAGGCCCTCGATGTCCATGGCGCGGCGCGAGGCGAAATGCAGGATGGCCTGCTTGCGCTGGGCCGGGCAGGCGAGGCCGTTGCTGCAGCGCGCCGCCGCCTCGCCTTCCAGGCGCAGCACCGGGGCGCCGCACTCGGGGCAGGTGTCGCGCATGCGGAAGGGTTCGTGCAGGGGCGTGAGCAGGTCCCGCAGCGGCCGCCGCTCCAGCACCACGCCGACCACCTCGGGAATGACGTCGCCGGCCCGCCGCACGATGACCGTGTCGCCGACGCGCACGTCCTTGCGGCGCACCTCGTCCTCGTTGTGCAGGGTGGCGTTGGTGACGGTGACGCCACCGACGAACACCGGCGCCAGGCGGGCCACCGGGGTGAGGGTGCCGGTGCGGCCG
>JBBIIR010000259.1:0-3960 GCA_037446455.1 Hydrogenophilales bacterium
GACACGGGCCGACGCCGTCATGATCGGTCGCGCCGCCCAGGGCCGGCCCTGGCTGTTCCGCGAGATCGGCCATTTCCTCGCCAGCGGCGAAAAGCTGCCGGCGCCGGAAGTGGCGGAAATCCACGAGGTGCTGCGGGCCCACCTGGAAGATCTCTACGCGTTCTACGGCCAGCCCGCCGGCCTGCGCATGGCGCGCAAGCACATCGCCTGGTACACGCGGGGCCTGGCGGATTCCGCCCATTTCCGCCATGCCATGAACCAACTGGAAAGCCCCGACGCGCAACTCGAGGCGGTCAACGATTTCTTCTGGCGCGCGCGCGAACGCGCCAGCCGACTGATTTACCTGGACACGCCGCCCGCGCGGCGTGAAGCAGCCTGAACAACAAGGTGTGATGGATGGAGACCCACTTCAACGAAAGCGAACTGGCCGCCTGCGTGCGCCGGGAGCTGGAACAGTACTTCAAGGACCTCGACGGGGAGTCGCCCGCCGGCATCTACGAAATGGTCCTCAACTGCGTGGAAAAGCCGCTGCTGGAAGTGATCCTGGACCGCTCCGGCAGCAACCAGAGCCGCGCCGCCGAATGGCTGGGCATCAACCGCAACACGCTGCGCAAGAAGATGCAGCAGCATGGAATCAAATGAGTGAGGCGTGAGGCGTGAGGCGGAAAATCCCCACGCGCCTCACGCCTCACGCCTCACGCCTCACTCCTCACGCCTATCGCCTCACGACCATGAAACGCGCCCTCCTCTCCGTCTCCGACAAGACCGGCCTCATCGACTTCGCCCGCGCGCTGTCCGCCGCCGGCGTTGAACTGCTTTCCACCGGCGGCACCGCCAAGGCCATCCGCGATGCCGGCATTGCGGTCAAGGACGTGTCCGAATTCACCGGCTTCCCGGAAATGCTGGACGGTCGCGTCAAGACCCTGCATCCCAAGGTCCACGCCGGCATCCTCTCGGTGCGCGACAACCCGGCCCATGCGGCTACGATGAGCGAGCATGGCCTGGGCACCATCGACCTGGTGTGCGTGAACCTCTACCCCTTCGTGCAAACCGTGTCCAAGCCCCACACCCTGGA
This sequence comes from Hydrogenophilales bacterium, assembly GCA_037446455.1. Classification (GTDB taxonomy): domain Bacteria; phylum Pseudomonadota; class Gammaproteobacteria; order Burkholderiales; family Thiobacillaceae; genus PFJX01. The sequence goes on from JBBIIR010000259.1 coordinate 1,076, forward strand.
AGAGGCCATCGAGAACATCGACATCGGCGGCCCGGCCATGGTGCGTTCCTCGGCGAAGAACTACAGGCACGTGGCCATCGTCACCGACCCGGCCGACTATGCGGGGCTGGTTGCGGAAATGCGGGCCAACGGCGGCGCCTTGAGTGATGCCACCCGCTTCAACCTGGCGAAGAAGGCCTTCACCCACACCGCCCAGTACGACGGCCACATCAGCAACTACCTCACCTCGCTGACCGCCGATGGCGTCAGGGAGCAGTTCGGCGAGAAGCTCACCCTGCAATTCAGCCGCGCGCAAACCTGCCGCTACGGCGAGAACCCGCACCAGAACGGCGCCTTCTACGTGGAAGCCCACGCCCCGGCCGGCACCATTTCCAGCGCCCGCCAGATCCAGGGCAAGGAACTGTCCTACAACAACATCGCCGACACCGACGCCGCCCTGGAGTGCGTCAAGCTGTTCGACGCCGCGCCTTCCTGCGTCATCGTCAAGCACGCCAATCCCTGCGGCGTCGCCTACGGCGCCAACCTGCTGGAGGCCTACAACCGCGCCTACCAGACCGATCCCGAGTCGGCCTTCGGCGGCATCATCGCCTTCAACGGCCGCCTGGACGGCGAGACGGCGAAGACCATCGTCGAGCGCCAGTTCGTGGAAGTCATCATCGCCCCCGAGGTGAGCCCGGAGGCCAGCGAAGCCGTGGCCGCGAAGAAAAACGTGCGCCTGCTGGAGTGCGGCAAGTGGTCCGGCGGCGTGGTCCAGATGGACATGAAGCGGGTGGCGGGCGGCCTGCTGGTGCAGGACGCCGACATCCTGCTGCACGGCGAGCTCAAGGTGGTCACCAGTCGCGCGCCCTCCGCGAAGGAAATGGAAGACCTGCTGTTCGCCTGGCGCGTCGCCAAGTTCGTCAAGTCCAACGCCATCGTCTACGCCAAGGACCGCATGACCATCGGCGTCGGCGCCGGCCAGATGAGCCGCGTCAACTCCGCCCGCATCGCCGCCATCAAGGCCGAGCAGGCCGGTCTGGTGGTGCCGGGGTCGGTGATGGCCTCCGATGCCTTCTTCCCCTTCCGCGACGGCCTCGACAACGCCGCCGCCGCCGGCATCAAGGCGGTCATCCAGCCCGGCGGCTCCATGCGCGACGACGAGGTCATCGCCGCCGCCAACGAGCACGGCATCGCCATGGTGTTCACCGGCGTGCGCCATTTCCGGCACTGATCGGGCGGGAAACGGGAAACGGGAAACGGGAAACGGGAAACGGGAAAAGTGAGAAGGGGGGCAACGCGGTGGGTGGTTTTTGCGTTTCCCGTTTCTCTTTTCCCTTTTCCCCGATCCAATCAGCGAGACAACCATGAAAATCCTCGTCATCGGCTCCGGCGGGCGTGAACACGCCCTGGCCTGGCGGCTCAAGCAATCCCCCCGCGTGCAGAAGGTGTTCGTGGCCCCCGGCAACGGCGGCACGGCCCGCGAGGAGGGCGTGGAGAACGTGGCCGTCAGCGCCATTCCCGATCTGGTCGAGTTCGCGAAGAACGAGGGTATCCAGCTCACCGTGGTCGGTCCCGAGGCGCCGCTCGCCGCCGGCGTGGTGGACGCCTTCCGCGCCGCCGGACTGAAGATCTTCGGCCCCACGCAAGCGGCGGCCCAATTGGAATCCTCCAAGGATTTCGCCAAGCAGTTCATGGCCCGGCACCAGATTCCCACCGCCGCCTTCGCCACTTTCACCGATGCCGCCGCCGCCCACGCCTACATCGACGCCCAGGGCGCGCCCATCGTCGTCAAGGCCGACGGTCTCGCCGCCGGCAAGGGGGTGGTGGTGGCGCAAACCGCCGAGGAGGCGCACGCCGCCGTCGAGGCCATGCTCTCCGGCAACAGCATGGGCGAGGCCGGCCACCGGGTGGTGATCGAGGAATGCCTGGTGGGCGAGGAGGCCAGCTTCATCGTCATGGTGGACGGCGAGCACGTCCTGGCGCTGGCCACCAGCCAGGACCACAAGCGCCTGCTGGACCACGACGAGGGTCCGAACACCGGTGGCATGGGCGCCTATTCCCCGGCGCCGGTGGTGACGCCGGAAATCCACGCCAAGGTCCTGCGCGAAGTGATCCGTCCGGTGGTGGCCGGCATGCAGGCCGAAGGCACGCCCTTCACCGGCTTCCTCTATGCCGGCCTGATGATCGGCGCGGATGGACGACTGGGCGTGCTGGAATTCAACTGCCGCATGGGCGACCCGGAAACCCAGCCCATCCTGATGCGGCTCAAGTCGGACCTGGTGACCCTGCTCGAGGCCGCCATCGACGGCAGCCTGGACCGGGTCGATGCCGAGTGGGACCGGCGTTGCGCCCTGGGCGTGGTGATGGCCGCGGCCGGTTATCCGGACAGCCCGCGCAAGGGCGACGCCATCACCGGCCTCGACGCGAAGGGCGAGGATTTCCACGTCTTCCACGCCGGCAGCGCGATCGAGGGCGACCAGGTGGTCACCGCCGGGGGCCGCGTGCTCTGCGTCACCGCCCTCGGCGACACGGTGAAGATCGCCCAGACCCGCGCCTACGAGGTGGCGGAGGACATCGACTTCGCCGGCCGCCAGATGCGCCGCGACATCGGCTGGCGCGCCATACGGCGCAAGAAATCCTAGCCGCGCCGCAACCTTGACCCCGCTGCCGCCGATCCGCCGCATTCTGGCCTTCCTCAGGCGTGGCGGGGTCATCGCCCATCCCACCGAATCCTGCTACGGCCTGGGTTGCGACCCCCGCAACGCCGGGGCGGTGACCCGCATCCTGCGGCTGAAGGCGAGGCCGCGCAACAAGGGCCTCATCCTCATCGGCTCCGACTGTCACCAATTCAACCTTGATTCCTCGGTTGAACACGTCCGAAGGCGCGGCTGTGCGGGTGTCTGGCG
>JBBIIR010000260.1:0-3940 GCA_037446455.1 Hydrogenophilales bacterium
CCCATGTCCCACTCGGAATAGAAGCTGGCGCCCTCCTCGTGGTAGGCGCCCTGCCATACCGAGTCCGGGTCGGCGCGCTGCTCGCCGAGCAGGCTGGCGTCGTACTCGCCGTCGCCGGCCGGCACCAGATACTCGGGCGGGATGTCGCCGAAATCCAGCCAGACCGAGGCCATCAACTGCCTGACGTCCTCGGGCGGCGCGATGGGCAGGCCGTCGAGGCTGAGTTCCAGGTCGAGGCGGCCGTCCCCGTCGGTGATCTCCGCATCGAAACGGGGGGACGCCTCGGCCTCTTCCGACTCGGCGGCTTGCGGCGGACGATGCCGCGTGTGTTCCTCCAGCAGTTCCGCCAGCTTCACGCGCAGGCGCGCCTTTTCCTTCTCGCGGCGCGCGGCGAAGGCGGCGGCCACCGCGTCCGGGCGCAATTCGCCCTGGTAGCACCAGGGCCGGAAATCCGGGAGCTGGTAGGCGTCGCCGAGCAGGATGAGGCTGTCCTCGATGCCCGCTTCGGGTTCCGCCAGACGCCGCGCGAAGCCTTCCCAGCCCGCCGGCAGCGTTTCCCCCAGGGCCTGTTTCAGGCGTTCCATCTCGCGGTACAGGCCGGGCAGTTCCCGCGCGATGCGGGCGGATAGGCGCAGGGTTTCCAGGGCATGCAACTGGCCCAGGGCGCGATCGGGGTGGGGAAAACCGGCGCAGGCCGCCACCAGGTCGGCGCGGAAGGTGCCGAAACGGGTCTGCGCCCACAGCAGGGCGAGCATGGCCTTGGCCAGCTTGAAGTTGTCCTCGGCGACGGGAAAGCGGGCCAGCACGCCGGGCAGGTAGACCTTCTCGGTATCGGTGTAGGCCTGCTTGTCCTGGGCCACCGCCAGCTTGCGCCCGGACAGGCCGCGCACGAAGTTGCCCAGCACGCCGGCGACGTCCTCGAACAGCACGCCGGCGGTCATCTCCAACTGCCGTTCGGCGAAGTGGTCGGCTTCCTCCATCACCGTCAGGGCATGGCGCAAACCCTGGCGGTCGTAGACGTCGCAGGCGCCGAGCACCCAGGCTTCCATGAGGCGGCGGTCCATGCCGCCGATCAGGGCCGGCGCCCGGCGCGCGAACTGCCAGGCCACCTCCAGGTTGGAACTGGCCACGCGCTTGGTCCAGTCGAGGATGAAGTCCTGTTCGGCGGCGGACAGGGCGGCGATCTTCTCCGCCGTCGGCCCCACCTTGCGGAAGGAGAAGTCGGCCTCCAGCCAGCCCTCCAGCAGCTCGGTGATCTCGGCGGCGGAACGCAGTGCGGCGGCCATGGCTACCAGCGGGTGAGCACCGGATACTGGGTGATCAACGGGTCCGGCGTGAGGATGAGCATCTGGTTGGCGATGGCCTGGCAGATGAGCATGCGGTCGAAGGGGTCGTGGTGCAGAAGGGGCAGTTTATCCAGGACCAGGGTGTCAGACTCGCCGAGGGCCAGGCTGGCGATGCCGTGCCTGCTCCGTTCGGTGGGCACGTAGCGGGCCGGGATATCGCCCAGGGGCAGCTTGCCGAGGCGGTGCTTGACCGCGATTTCCCAGGCCGAAACCGAGGAGAGATACACCTCGTTTTCCGGATCCCGGAACATGGCTACCGCGGTTGGACTGGCTTGGGGCCTGCCCCGGATGATCCAGAGAAAGGCGCAGGTATCGAGCAGCAGTTTCACTTGCCGTAACGCTTGGCGGGTGGTTCCGCCGCCTTGGCAAATTGGCCGTCCTCGCTGGGGTTATCCAGCAGGGGGTCGGGCAATTCGCCGTTGAACGCCTTGAGCAGTTCGTCGGGCAAGGGCTCGAAAAAACTGTCGGGAATGTCGTACTGGGCATCGCAGGCCAGCCCCACCGGCCGGGGTTCCTTGCGCGCCTGGGGCAAAGGCACGATCTGCGCCACCGGCACGTTGCGCCGGCAAATCTGCACCGTTTCGCCCGCCTCGACGGCGGCGAGATATTCCGAAAGCTTGGCTTTGGCTTCGTGGATGTTGATGTTCAGCATGCCAGTGTCCCATCCATGTACTTGACCAAGTATAGGATCATGTTCATGAGCTGGTCAAAAGATGGACGAGGACAGTTCCTGGATGGCCGCCAGCATGTCCGCGTCGTCCGTCACCGCCTGGGCCACGGCGCCGCGGCAGGCGGTGACCGGGTCGATGCCGCCGGCGATGAGCTTGCCGGCGTGCACCAGCAGGCGGGTGGAGGCGCCTTCCTCGAGGCCGCTGCCCTTGAGGTTGCGGGTCATGCGCGCGAACTTCACCAGCTTGTCGGCGAGCGCCGGGTCGACGCCGGATTCGGCGGCGACGATCTTGCGCTCCAACTCCGCCGCCGGGTAGTCGAACTCCAGGGCGACGAAGCGCTGCCGGGTGGACTGCTTCAGATCCTTCAAGACGCTCTGGTAGCCCGGGTTGTAGGAGATGGCCAGACAGAAGTCCTCCGGCGCCTCCAGCAACTGGCCGAGCTTCTCCATGGGCAGGGTGCGGCGGTCGTCGGCGAGGGGGTGGATGACCACCATGGTGTCCTTGCGCGCCTCGACAATCTCGTCCAGGTAGCAGATGCCGCCCACCCGCACCGCGCGCGTCAGGGGACCGTCCACCCAAACCGTCTCGCCGCTCTTCACCAGGTAGCGGCCGACCAGGTCGGAGGCGGTCAGGTCGTCATGGCAGGACACGGTGATCAGCGGCCGCTTCAGGCGCCAGGCCATGTATTCCATGAAGCGGGTCTTGCCGCAGCCGGTGGGGCCCTTCAGCAGGATCGGCAGCTTGTGCCGATAGGCCGCCTCGAAGATGGCGATCTCGTCGCCGACCGCTTCGTAATAAGGTTCTTTTTGGATGAAGTGCTCTTCGGGAGCGAGGGTGTGGGCGTCCAAGGCGGGTCTCGATGCAGGGTTTGATGTGGTTGCGGGATTCTCGCCGTATAGGGTGGGGATGCAACCCCGGCGCCACAAGGGGAACTGCGCCGCTGCGTCCGGCTCAGGCGGGCCGGCGCGCGACGAAATACTCGTAGGCGTAATAATCCTAGAAACGGCAGTTGACCGCTTATTTACCCTTGAGATGGCTCATGAATACTGAGGTTACGTCCTTCGGCTGCGCACACCTGTTGGGTGAGCCCGCTACGCACCCGCTGGAACGTCCATGCGGGCGTCTGACTTTGTTGCTCCTCCTTGCAGGCCCCGGCATGCGGCGTCGTCGCGTCGCGCCAGCCACCCGCCTGGACGCCCCATCGGGCGCGTCCAACTGCCGTTTCTAGGATAATCGGAATACAGGCGATGCAGTTCCGGTTCGCGCGCGAGTTCGTCGAGCACGCCGGCGGCTTCCGCGTCGCCGGCATGCTGCCGGCGCAAGGCCTCGATGCGCGCCAGCATCGGCGTGTAGAAATCGGTCCACCACGCCTCGTCCGGCAGGGTGAAGCGCCCCAGCACGGCAAAATCGTGTCGTTCGATGGTCGCCAGCACGTCGCCGGTCCATGCCATCGTCGGGTAATCCTGATCGAAGCCGGCCCGGACCTCGGCGGGCGGATTCTCCTTGCGCCAGACCGCATCGGTGAAGACGAGATGGCCGCCGGGGCGCAGCAACGCATGGACGTTGCGCAGGGCGTGGTCGAGGCCGATGTTGTAGAGCGCGCCTTCCGACCAGACCAGGTCGAAGCTCGCTGGCGCCAGTCCCGGCGCCGCCATGTCCGCCACCCGCGCCTCGACCCGGTGCGCCAGGCCGTGCTCGGCGAGGCTCGCGCGCAGGCGTTCGATGCTGGGCGCGTGCGTGTCCAGGACTCTCTCTCCCGCTCGTGCGGTTCGTCAGTCATGGCCTGGGCTATGGCGTCCGTCCAACCGCGCAAACCGTATGTCGCCGCGTAGCGCGAACCTCATGTGCTCGCCTGCACAATTGGTTCAAGCCAGCGCGGCCAAAGCCAGTTCCGGCGCCTTGTCCAGCACCTTCAACAGCGCC
>JBBIIR010000261.1:0-3892 GCA_037446455.1 Hydrogenophilales bacterium
TCGGCGTTGACGGCGCCGCCGAAGGATTCCCAATGGATGGCGCCGGCCGGCACACCCAGGGCCACCAGGCCGGCGGCCAGCTCGTCCATCATTGCCTGGCGGGCGCACAGGTAGAAGGCGGCCCGCTTCGGCTCGGCAAGCTCCTTTACCAGATCGGCCGCCGCCAGGCGTCCCCTGCCGCCCTTCCACGCCGGTCCGGGCCGGCTGAGCCAGGGGCGGTAGCGGAACCAGTGGCTCGCCCCGTCCAGCCCGGCGTAGCGGTCCTGGTCCACCAGTTCCTCCCGTTGCCGGGCGGCATGGAACAACCAGGCCCGGGCGGCGCCGGCGGGGCGGGCCTTCAGGGCATCCACCATGGCGGCCATGGGGGTGAGGCCGATGCCCCCCGCCACCAGCACCACCTCCGCCGCCCCCGCTTCCAGGACGAAATCGCCGGCGGGGGGCAGCACTTCCAGGACCGTTCCCTCCAGGGCGTTGGCATGGAGCCAGCCGGACACCGCGCCGCCTTCCACCCGGCGGATGCCCAGGCGATAGGCCCGCGGCCGGGCCGCCCAGGCGGCCAGGGAATAGCGCCGCGCGCCCGCCGGGGTGCGCACGGTGAGGTATTGGCCGGGGCGGAAGCGGGGCAGGCGTTTGCCGTCCTTCCGCGCCAGGGTGAGCTGGAACAGTTCCGGCGTGGCGTCCTGCCGCGCCGTCACCAGCAGGGGCAGCGGTTCGCGCCCGGCGCGCTTGCGGGCCTCGGCGGCGCGCCGGGCAAACAGGGCGCGCAGGCCGTCGAACAACAGCCAGAGCACCCAGAGCGTGAAGGCGGCTGTGACCAGCCCCAGCAACCAGAGGATCATGCCGCCGCCATGTCGCGCTTGCGCCGCTCGCCGCGCCACCACATGTAGACGCCGGTGCCGCCAAGGAAGGCCATGACCAGGCCGATGAGGTCGATCCAGATCCACTCCCATTCCTTGCCGAAGAAGGCCTTGCCGGTGTGCAGGTCCATGACCAGGTTATGCAGGGTGATGGGCTTGGGCGTCAGGGTTTCGGCGGGCATGGCGGCGAGGACCGCGCCGGCGGTCTCATCGGGTGCCCAGCCGCGGCCGTCGCGGCTCACGAACACGCCCTTGTCCTTCAAGGTGGCGGCGACACTGCCGTCCGGATTGAGGCCCACGTTCCAAACGTCGCCCTTCTTCACCTTGTTCCAGCCTGCGGCGTCCTTCAGCCAGACGCCGTTCTTGGCGGCGACCATCAGGCCGAAGGGGGCGGCGACGATGTCGCGTATCTCGATGCCGCCCATTTCCGCCACCTGCCGGGCCTGGCCGTCGATGACTTGATACAGCCCGCCCTTGCCGCCCAGCCAGCGCTGGCCGTCCGCCGTGGTCAGGCTGGCCCGCACTTCCGTCTTCATGGCCTTCATCTCCGCATCGCCGTAGCCAGGCAACCAGGACACGAAGCGGGTGACGTCGATCTCCTTCAACTCCAGTTCATGGTCGTGGGCGATGAAGATGGCGGTGACGGCGACGATGAGGATGGGCACGGCCAGAATCGCGCTGATCCGGTTGTGCCAGGTTCGGGAGTTGAAGTTGAGGGTCATGCTTTTCTCCTTGGTTACCACTTGCCTTCCAGGGCAAGAAATAGGGATCGGACGCCATCGGCGCGGTCACTTTCCAGACGGGTGACGACACCGGCGCTGGACTCCTCAAGGTCGTCGGCCTTGCCCGCGCCGGTGACGTTTTGCAGCGACAGGCGCAGGGCGAGTTGCTTGTCCAGTTTCTTCAGGGCATAGAGATCGAGCTGGGTGCGGGCGGCCTGGGTTTGTTGCAGGTCGGGGGTGCTTATTTGCGTACTTTCACGCTTGAGCGCGGTGCTGTGGTTGAGGTTGCCGCCCAGGGTCAGGCGCTGTTCCCGCAATTCGTAATCGAAGCCCAGATTGGCCGCGCCGCGCGGCCCTTCGCCCGCGCCCAGATGGACGGGCGTGCCGGACAGGGTGGTGCGGCTGTGGCTCAAGTTGCCGCGCAGGGTCAGTTCCGGCAGGCTCCAGGCATCCATGCGCGACTTGAAATCCAGCACGCCGCCGAACACCCGCGCCTCGCCCACGTTCCAGGGGCGTTCCACCCAGCGCGCGCCTTCCCGTTGGGTGCGCTTCTGCACCTGGTCGTCGATGCGGCGCAGGTACAGGTTGAAGCCCAGGCTGCCGCCCTTGTCGTTCAGGAAATGTTCGAAGCCCGCCTCGATGCTCAAGGTGGCCTCCGGCTTCAGGGCCGGGTTGCCGGCCTTGTCCGGGTTGCCGGAAGTGTTGTCGCCAGTGGCCAAGCGCACCACGCCGGACAACTCGCGCAGGCCCGGCGCTTTTTCGCTGCGGGCCACACTGGCGCGCCAGTTCCAGGCCGGGCTGGGTTGCCAGAGGTAGTGCAGCGAGGGTTCGAAACCGTGGTGGTCGCGGTCGAGGGTGACGCCCAGCCCGTCGCGGGAACGGGCGGCGTTGCCCTGCCAGCGCAGCCCGGCGGTGAGCAGATGGCCTTCCGCCACCTGCCATTCGTCCTGCGCCCACAGGGCCAGACGGGCTTCGGTCTGGTGGCTGGCGCTGTCCGCGCCGGGGGCGGCGGGCGCGCCGTTGTCGATGGTCGCCTTGTCTTCCTCGACCCACTTCTTGCGCCATTCCAGACCCGCGCCCAGCAGGTGGGTTTCAGCCAGCGGCGTCAGGCTTTTCAGGGTGAGACCGATTTCGCGGTCGGTGCGGGTTTCCGCTTCGTCCTTCGAGGCGCCCAACAGGTTGGCGGCGTCATATTCGCGGCGGGTTTTGTCCTGATTTTCGCGTTCCGCTTGCGCGGTGAGGCGGGCGGTGATTTCACCCCAGGCGGTGCGGTTGGCTTTCCACTCCGCCGACAGGCGGCCGCCGGCGCGTTCGCCCCGGTCGTTCTGATCCACCCGGCCATCGTTCGCCAGGCCCGTGCCGTTCACCGGGTCGGCATAGGCCAGGCGGCGGGTGGCGGTGTCGCGGCGGTCGTCCGACAGCATCAGCATGGGGCTCAGCACGAAGCGCTGGCCGCCGCCCAAGTCCCAGGTGAAGCGCGGCGCCAGCATGGCGTGGTTCTCGCGCCCGCTTTCCTCGTCGTGTTCCAGCCGCCAGGCGTTGCGCATGCCCGCCGCGAAGGTCTGGATGTCGCTCTCCGTCTCGCCGCTCACCGGGCGGCTGCCCAGCGCGCCGGACCAGAGGTAACCGAAGCCGCCTTGGTTGATCCCGTACTGGCCTTCCAGGCGGGCGGCGGCTTGCTCCCCCGTCATGCCCAGCCCTGCCCGTGCGGAACGGGTGGCTTTGGGCGGCACGTCGCGCAGCACCAGATTGATCGTGCCGCCCGGGCCTGCGGCGGGAAACTCGGCGCTGGCGTTGCGGATGATCTCCACCCGCTCGATCAGCTCCACCGGCAGGCGCAGGGCCGCGCCGGGAGAACGGTCACCGCCGGGCAGGGATTCGCCGTTGACCAGAATGCGCGGCAGGTTGCGATCCGCGCCGCGCTTGCGGCCCTGCCGGCTTTCCAGGTCGGCGGCAAGCCCCGTGCCGGGCAGCTTCTTCAACAGCTCGGCCACGCTGGCGGCATCCAGCGCCTCCAGGTCTTCCCGATGGAAGACAATCCGGGCGGTGGGCGCGTAATGGCGCGCGTCGGCGGGGTCGGCCTGGGCGGACACGCTCACTTCTGACAGCAGAGTTTCCTGCTGGGCCAGGGCGGTGGAGGAAAGCAGCACAGTCAGACTCGCAAGTTTTGTCAGAGATCGCCTCAAGACTTCTTCCAGTCCAGCTTGATGGGCGGCTTGCCGGAGGTCTTGTCTTTGCCGGCCCAGGAGGGCATTCCCTCCGCGTCGCGGATGGTGATGGCGGCCCCGTCGGCGTGGCTGACCTTGAACAGAT
>JBBIIR010000262.1:0-3882 GCA_037446455.1 Hydrogenophilales bacterium
CGTCGAGCATGTGCGTGAAGGTGACGAAACCGCGATGCGGATGCTCGGGGAAACCGGCGCCGTAGTCGTCCGGGTCGTCGCTGCCGAAGTGATCCAGCAGCAGGAAGGGGTCGAGCTCGCGCAGTTCGGGGCTGCCGATGGCGCGGCGCACCTGCACGCCGGCGCCTTCGGTGACGGCGCGAGTGGGCAGAAGGCGGGTGGGGATGCGCTGGGTCATGTCGGTTCTCCCGCGGGCTCGATGCATGTCTACCTGCCTTGCGCCACCACGCCCGCTGCATGGTGGCCGGCACGATGTCCCTCAACCGCCGGCATCGCTCCGCGCGAGCCAGGCGACCAGTTCTTCCGCCTGCATGCACGGCCCCACATGCTCACCCTGGGCCTGGTCACAACCATGGAACCCCAGCGGACCCCAGAACTCGATGCTGTCGACGCCCTCGGCCACCACGCGCATGCCCAGGGCATGGGCGAGATCGATGGTCGCGTGCACGAAAACCGCATCCTGGGCGGATCCCAGCATGCGCTGTACCGATGACCGGTGAATGATCAACTGGTTCACCGGCAGTCGCGCGAGGCGATCCAGACTGAAACAGACACCGCCCGGGTCGGCCATGGCGATTTGCAGGCCGAGGGCGCCGAGGGCATGGACGACCGCGACCGCGGTGTCGATGTCCTCGCTATGGGCCACGTCGCCGATCTCGACGATGAGCGCCTCGGGCGGCAGATTGTGGCGGGTCAGGGCGCCGGCCAGCAGTTCCACCACCTCGTGGTCGGCCAGGGCGCGCGAGGGCAAGCGCAGGCCGACGGCGATGTCCAGCCCCAGCGCGCGCCACTCCCCGGCGCGCGCGGCGGCGGTGGAGACCAGCCAGCGGGTAAAGGGGCGAATTAAACCGCCCTGCTCGGCGACGCGCAGAAAATCCTCGCTCCCCATATCGCCGAATTGCGCGTGCGGCCAGTACGTCTCCAGCGCGCAGGCCACCACGCGACCGTCGGCCAGGCGCGCGCGCGGCCGGAAACGCGCCCGCGGGCGATCCGCCTCGATGGCCGTGCGTAGTTCCCGCAGCAGGACCAGACGGCGCGCCGCGTCGGCCTCGAAGCGAGCGTCGAAGGCGACATGGCCACCCATGCCGTCCATGCCCTGGCGCATCGCCGCGCAAGCCCGCCGCAGCAACAGCGTGGCGTCGCCGCCGTCGCCGGGGCTGCTGGCGCTGCCCAGGTGGATGCCCGCGTCGAAGGACTCGCCGCGCAACTCGACGGGGACTTCCAGCAAGGCGCGCACACTCACTTCCCAGGCATCGGCTGAAGCCTGGTCGAGCGGACAGAACAAGGCGAAATCGGCATCGCCCACGCGCGCCGCCAGCCAGTCCCCGCGACCGCGCAGGCGGCGCCCGAGGGCGCCGAGCAGGTCATCGCCGAGCGCCTCGCCGAAGGCATCGCGCAGCGCGTTCCAGCGCGCCAGCCTGGCCACCAGCAGAATGTAGGGTTTCGGCTGCTGGCGCAGCAGGGCATCGACCTCGGCGAGAAAGCCGTCGCGCCCGAGCAGCCCGGTGATCGGGTCGGGCAAGTCGGCCGGCGCGAGCGCAACGGCGTCGGGGTTGGCAGCCATCGCCGAGGCGGGCAGCGCGCCGCCGTCGCCGCGCGCAAACAGCCTCCAGGCGAGCAGCACTGCAGCCAGCAGGCCGGCGACGAACATGGCGGCAAGGGAGATGGGCTGCGCCCAAATGGGCAATGGCGCGGCATTGCGCGGCAGGCTCAGGGCCACGGCGAAGGTGTTGCCGCCCGCGGAATGCAGCGGCGCCACCTGGATCCAGTGCTCGCCTCCGGCCAGCAAGGCGTCGTGCAAGGCAGCGGGTGCGGAGGACTGATCCGCCAGCCAATTCGACAAGGCCAGGCGTGCGGGGCCCTGCGACGAAGCGGCCAGCAGGCGACCGCCACGCGCTTCGAGGGCGAACAGATAGGCGTGCGCGCCGCCGGGAAAACGCAGTTGCGCCAGCTCCGCGTCGCCCAGCGGCACGCCCAGGGCCAGCCAGGCGGCGGGAGCTTGCGCGGGCCCCGGCACGGGCGCCAGGACCAGTTGGTGGACGCGTTCGCGCAGACCCAGATAGCCGGCCACGCCGCCTTCCGTCGCGGCCATGCGCAGCATGCGCGGGTCGGGAAAATCGGCACCGGGCTCCATCGCATCGAAGACATCGAGGAGAACGCGACCGTCCAGGCTGACCAGCAGCGCCAGATCGGCGCCGAAGCCGCGCACGCGCTCACCCAGGTTGACTTCGGCCTGAAGCAGGTCGGCGCCGACCAGGGCGCGGGCGAGACCGGGATCCTCGGCCAGCACCGCCACCGCCATGGCCAGGCCGCTGCCGCGCGCGGTAAGTTCGCGGCCCAAGGCATCGGCCATGAGCCGCAACTCCGCGCGGACCAGGGATTCGGCCTGGCTCTCGCCGGCATGCCGCAGGGCCGCCAGGGCAAGGCCGAGGACACCGGCCAGGATCAGCGCGAACAGCGCGAGCGCGCGTGGCTGGGAAGATTGGGCAAAGGCCATGCGACCGATTATGCCCGCGCGTCGCGAAGTATGCGGCGCACCGGCGCGGGCAACGCCGCCCCCTCGATGTCGTTCAGGTCCAGCCAAAGACGTCCCGGCTCGGCGGCGCCGGGACGCGGCCGCGCCCGCAGCCGCCAGGGCTGGATGCGCAGGCGGAAATGCGTGAAGGCATGGCTGACGCTCGGCAACGCCGCGGCGTCGGCGACGCGGCAGCCAAGCCGCTCCGCAACCGCGCCGGGATCCTCGGCCTCGGCGCATTCAGGCAGGCTCCACAAGCCACCCCAGACGCCGCTCGGGGGGCGTTTTTCCAACAGCACCGTACCCGCGTGCAACAGCACCAGCATGGCGACCGAGCGTTCGCGCACGGACTTGCGCGGACGCGGCGCGGGCAGCTGCCGCTGGCGGCCCTGACGATGGGCCAGGCAGGCTGCGCCGAGGGGACAGGCCTCGCAGCGCGGTGTCGCGCGGGTGCACAGGGTGGCGCCGAGATCCATGAGGCCCTGCGTGTAGGCGCGCAGGTCGCGGTCCGGCAGCAGGGCATCGGCGAGGCGCCAGAGTTCGTTCTCGACGGCCCGCTCACCGGGCCACCCTTCGATGCCGAACACGCGCGCCAGCACGCGCTTCACATTGCCGTCGAGGATCGCCCGCCGCTGCCCGAAGGCGAGCGCGGCGATGGCGGCGGCGGTGGAGCGACCGATGCCGGGCAGGACCAGGATGGCCGCCATGTCCTCGGGAAAGCGCCCCCCGTGTTCCGCCACGATGCGCCGCGCCGCCGCATGCAGGTTGCGCGCCCGGCTGTAGTAGCCCAGGCCGGACCACAGCGCCAGCACCGCGTCCTCGTCGGCCGCCGCCAGCGTGGCGACGTCGGGGAAGCGCGCCAGGAAACGCCTGTAGTAGGGAATGACGCTGTCGACCCGGGTCTGCTGCAACATGATCTCCGACACCCACACCGGATAGGGATCGCGCCCGCCCTGCCAGGGCAGGTCATTACGGCCATGCGCGCGCTGCCAGGCGACGACGCGAGAGGCGAAATCGGGAAGCATGGCGCGAGTGTGCCAGAATCTCGCCATGTTCTCGCGCTCCCAACCGCCCCGCCTGCTCTGGTCCCTGGTCGCGGCCGGCGCCTTCGCGCTGGCGGCGGCGAGTCTGGTGCTGACCGCCTGGCTGGACCTGCATCCCTGCCACCTGTGCATCTTCCAGCGCCTGCTCTACATGCTGCTCGCTGTGTTCGGTCTGCTCGCGGCCTGGGGGGCGGGCGCGCGCCTGGGTAGCGTGGCCGGCGGACTCGTCCTGGCCACCGCCGCCGCCGGCGCCGCCACCGCCGCCTACCAGAGCTGGCTGCAGAT
>JBBIIR010000263.1:0-3865 GCA_037446455.1 Hydrogenophilales bacterium
GCGGCCGAACCCCTGCCCGGCTTCAAGGAGATCAAGCCGCAGGTGTTCGCCGGCCTGTATCCGGTGGAATCGCACGAATACGACAGCCTGCGCGACGCCCTCACCAAGCTGCAGCTCAACGACTCGGCCCTGCATTTCGAGCCGGAAACCTCGCAGGCCCTGGGCTTCGGCTTCCGTTGCGGCTTCCTCGGCCTGCTGCACATGGACATCGTGCAGGAACGCCTGGAGCGCGAATACGGCCAGCACCTGATCACCACCGCGCCTTCGGTGGAATACCTGGTGGCCATGAAGGACGGCAGCCTGCTCGACATCGAAAACCCGTCGCGTCTGCCCGACCCCTCCAAGATCGAGGAGATCCGCGAGCCCATCATCACCGCCACCATCCTGGTGCCGGAGGAATTCCTCGGCAACGTCATGACCCTGTGCAACCAGAAGCGCGGCGCCCAGGTGGACATGAAATACATGGGCCGCCAGGTGCTGCTCAAGTACGACCTGCCGCTGAACGAGGTGGTGCTCGACTTCTTCGACAGGCTGAAATCCACCAGCCGCGGCTACGCCTCCCTGGACTACGACTTCAAGGAATTCCGCGCCGACGACCTGGTCAAGCTGGACGTGCTGGTGAACGGCGAGAAGGTGGACGCCCTCTCCCTCATCGTGCACCGCTCCACTTCCCAGTACCGCGGCCGCCAACTGGCGGAGAAGATGCGGCAACTGATCCCGCGGCAGATGTTCGACGTGGCGGTGCAGGCGGCCATCGGCTCGCACATCATCGCCCGCGAGACGGTGAAGGCGCTGCGCAAGAACGTGCTGGCGAAATGTTACGGCGGCGACATCACGCGCAAGAAGAAGCTGCTCGAAAAGCAGAAGGAAGGCAAGAAACGCATGAAACAGGTGGGCAACGTGGAAATCCCCCAGGAAGCCTTCCTCGCCATCCTCCAGGTCGGTGACAAATAACCCTCAACATTCGACAGAACGACAATGAACTTCGCCCTCATCCTCTTCCTGGCCCTGGTCATCACCGGCGCCATCTGGCTGCTCGACCATCTGTTGTTCGCGAAGAAGCGGCCCGCCGACGCCAAGCTGCCGGTGCTGGTCGACTACTCGAAGAGCTTCTTCCCGGTCATCCTCATCGTCTTCCTGCTGCGCTCCTTCCTGGTGGAGCCCTTCAAGATTCCCTCCGGCTCCATGCTGCCCACCCTGCTCATCGGCGACTTCATCCTGGTCAACAAGTACGAGTACGGCATCCGCCTGCCGGTCATCAACAAGAAGGTCATCGAACTCTCCAGTCCCCAGCGCGGCGACGTCATGGTCTTCCGCTTCCCCAGCGACCCCTCCCTGGACTACATCAAGCGGGTGGTGGGCGTGCCCGGCGACGTCGTCGAGTATGTCGACAAGCGCCTGATCATCAACGGCGAGCCGGTGAGTTACACCCGCGAGGGCAAGTACGAGTACACCGCCCAGGGTCTCAACTTCGTGCAGGGCGAGACCTGGCGGGAACAACTGGGCGAGCACAGTCACATCGCCATGGTGCAGGCCGACATGCCGCCGGTCATCCCGCATCAGGTCGAAGGCGCCTTCCCGTTCCGCGACAATTGCGCCTACAGCGAATCCGGCTTCAAATGCACCGTGCCCGCCGGGCATTACTTCACGCTGGGCGACAACCGCGACGCCTCCAACGACTCCCGCTACTGGGGCTTCGTCCCGGACGAGAACATCGTCGGCCGGGCCTTTTTCATCTGGTGGAATTTCGACGATTTCCTCAACATGCTGAAATCCTTCTCCAAACCGGCCCGCATCGGGTCATCCATCGAGTGAGGCAAACCATGCGGCGACAGCGTGGCATTACCCTGAGCGGCGTCTTCTTCCTCATGTTCCTGCTGGGTTTCGCGGCCTACACGGCCGCCCGCGTCCTGCCGGCCTACATGGATTACTGGGTGGTCAAGCGCATCATGCGCAACGTGCTGGAGCAGCCCGACCTCGCGAACCTCAAGGAGCGCGACCTGCGCCTGAAGTTCGCCAAGGAACTCAACCTCAACAACGTCAAGGTGGTCGGCGTCGACGATCTGGTCATCGATCCCATTCCGAACGGCCTGCGGTTGTCCGCCAGCTACTCCGTCAAGGAAGCTTTCATGGGCCCGGTCAGCCTGTGCATGGATTTCCGCGCCGAGGTCAGTTCCCAGTAAACGGACATGACTTTGTAAGACGCCCCGAAGCATAAAAGTCATGTCTGTTTCCCTCACCCCCAGCCCCCGCTCCGCGCCCCACGGCTGGCGATGCATCGCCAGCCGGCTGCGAGGGCGGAATGCTGTTCATTCCGAATTCCCCTCTCGCCCCGCCTGCGGGAGAGGGGAGCTTCGAGAGTCGCCGAGGCGACTTTCACGTTAACATGCCGGCGGATATTGAGGGCCTGGAAGCCCGTCTGGGGCACTCCTGGGCGAAGCGCGAGCTTCTGCTGCAGGCCCTCACCCACCGCAGTTTCGGCGCCCGCAATTACGAGCGTCTGGAGTTCCTGGGCGACGGCGTGCTGAACTGCGTGGTGGGGCTGATGCTCTACCGGCGTTTTCCCGAGCTGCCCGAAGGCCGTCTGTCGCGCCTGCGCGCGAACCTCGTGAACCAGGATTCCCTGCACGCCATCGCCCATGACCTCGACCTGGGACGCCATCTGCGCCTGGGCGAGGGCGAACTGAAGAGCGGCGGCGCCCAGCGCCCCTCGATCCTCGCCGACGCCCTCGAGGCACTGCTCGGCGCCGCCTTGCTGGACGCGGGCTTCGCCGCGGCGCAAGGCATGGTCGAGCGCCTGTTCGACCATGCGCTCGACGCCATCGATCCCGAACAGCAGGGCAAGGATGCGAAAACCCGCCTGCAGGAATGGCTGCAGCCGCGCCGACTGGGCCTGCCCGCCTACACGCTGACGGACACCGCCGGCCAGGCCCACGCCCAGACCTTCCACGTGGAATGCCGCATCGATCCGCTCAAGCTGGTCACCCGCGGCCAGGGCGCGAGCCGCAAGGCGGCCGAGCAGATGGCGGCGGAGGCGGCCCTGCGCGCCCTCGATGAATCGGCCGGGCGCCGCAGAACTCCGGACAACAAGGCGTGAACCCGTCTTTCCGCGCCGGCCTGATCGCCGTGGTGGGCCGCCCCAACGTGGGCAAGTCCACCCTGGTCAACACCCTGGTGGGGGCCAAGGTCAGCATCGTCTCCAGCAAGCCGCAGACCACCCGCCACCGCATCCTGGGGGTGCGCACGGAAGCCGACGCCCAGTTCATCTTCGCCGACACCCCCGGCTTCCAGACCCGGTACAAGAGTGCCCTCAACCAGGCCATGAACCGGGCGGTGACGCAGGCTCTGGCCGAGGTGGATGTGGTGCTCTGGCTCGTCGAGGCGATGAAGTTCACCGCCGCCGACGCCCGCGTGCCGCCCCTGCTGCCGCGGGACAAGCCGGTGATCCTGGTGGTGAACAAGGTCGATACGGTGGCCGAAAAGAGCGCCCTGCTGCCCTATCTGCAAGCCGTCTCCGGCCGCTTCGCTTGCGCCGAGATCGTGCCCCTCAGCGCCGAAAGCGAGAAGGATGCCGCGCGCCTGCCGCCCATTCTCAAGCCCTACCTGCCCGAGGGCGAGGCCTGGTTCACCGAGGACGACGTCACCGACCGCGGTTCCCGCTTCCTCGCCGCCGAAATCGTGCGCGAGAAGGTGTTCCGCCTCACCGGCGACGAGATCCCCTACGCCGTGGCGGTGACCGTGGAAAGCTTCGAGGAGGACGCCGCGCTGTTCCGCATCGGCGCCGTCATCTGGGTGGAACGCGACACCCACAAACCCATCGTCCTCGGCAAGGGCGGCGAGCACATCAAGCGCATCGCCTCGGAAG
>JBBIIR010000264.1:0-3808 GCA_037446455.1 Hydrogenophilales bacterium
CAACTGCCCGTCCCCGTGCGCAAGCGGGAGAGCGTGCGCGACGCGGAAGCCAGTGTCGCGCTGGTCGAGGTCCTGCTCGAGACCGAAGCGGGCCGCCGCCTGCCGGGGCAAGCGCTGATCGGCGGCGTGCGCCTGTACTTCGCCTACGAGCCCGCCGCCCCGCAATAGCCGAAGGGCGTCGCGCCATGTTGTTCGCATTCGGCGGATTACGCCTTCGGCTAATCCGCCCTACTCACTACTCGCTACTCCCTACTTGTCCAGCAGATAGCGGCGGTCGTCGAAGGTGGCGACCCAGGCGGGCTTGTAGACCACCATCAGGGTGATCAGCATGCCGGTGGCGAAGGCTTCGCTCCAGGCGATGAGCAGGTAGTAGGGCAGGTATTCCTGCAGCAGGTAGTCCAGGCCATAGGCCCCCGCCGCCGCCAGGAAGGCGGTCGACGCCAGGCCCACGGCGGCGATGGCGAGGGCGGCGCCGAAGAAGGCGTTGAGGAAGACGTAGATGAAGAAGTGATTGGGCAGCTTGCGGTCGATGAGCCGGAACAGCGCCCACGACACCGCCACCGGCACCGCCCCCATGATCAGCCAGTTGGCGGCGAAGCTGGCGTATTCGCCGCGCCACAGCGAGATCGCGGCGGTGACCAGGGCCAGCGCCAGCAGCGCGAACAGGGGACGGAACATGAGGGTGAGGGCGGTGGCGCCCAGCAGATGGAAGCTCAGGCCGGGCTTGACGCCGGTCTTGATCAGCCACAGGCCCAGCACCGCGACGGTGGCGGCGAGGAAGATGTTGAGGTTGCCGGCGTCGCGCAGCATGCCCCAGTTCGCGCGCAGGGCGACAAGAAGGCCGAGCAGGAGTGCGGGCGCCCAGACGCCCCAGAGCAGGGCATGCGGCAGGTTGGCGGAAACAAGGTCCATGTTCGGCCTCGGCTACAATGTTGCGATTCTAAACGGCACAACGATTCGCCCATGCGTCTCGCCCTGTTCGACCTGGACAACACCCTGCTGGCCGGCGACTCCGATTTCGAATGGGCGCAGTTCCTCATCGAAAAGGGGGTGCTCGACCGCGAGGTCTACGAGGCCCGCAACCAGGCGTTCTACGATCAATACAAGGCCGGCACCCTGGACATCCTCGAATTCCTGGATTTCCAGCTCAGGCCGCTGTCGCGCCACCCGCGCGCCCAGCTCGACGCCTGGCACCGGGAATTCATGGCGCGCCGCATCGTGCCCATGGTCGCCGCCGGCGCCCCGGAACTGCTGCGCCGGCACGCCGACCACATGTGTGTGATCGTCACCGCCACCAACAGTTTCGTCACCGCGCCCATCGCCGCCCACCTGGGCGTGCCGCACCTGATCGCCACCGAGCCGGAAGTGGTGGCCGGCGAGTTCACCGGCCGGCCCTACGGCACGCCATCCTTCAGGGAGGGCAAGGTGGCGCGCCTGGAGCAATGGCTGACGGAACGCGGACGCGCCTGGACGGACGTCGAGGAAAGCTGGTTCTACAGCGATTCCCTGAACGATCTGCCCCTGTTGCGGCGGGTGCGTCATCCCGTCGCCGTGGATCCGGACTCCACCCTGAAAGCCCATGCCGAACTGCAGGGCTGGCCGGTCATCAGTCTTCGCGGTGGCGTCGCGGGCGTCTGAGCGCCACGCCTCGCGAGCGCATTCCGGCAAGTCGGTTCGCCGCAAGCCCGATGGGCTGCTAGGATCAACCATCCCTTCCGCATCGAGGATGTATAGGTCATGTCGACGCGCACAATTCTGGTCCGGGACGCGGGCCGAGCCGCGGGCGAGTTCCGCGGTGCCGGCCCTCGTTTCGGCCGGCGCGGTTCAATCCAGCCCGCGCGCGGCGTTCCTCGGCGTGAGCAGTTTCTTCTGCACCAGAAAAATGATGGACGCGGTGACCAGGCCGATGATGTCGGATTGCCAGCCGCCGTGGATCATGGCCAGCGCGGCGGCGCCCAGGAAGATGCGCAGGCTCCAGCCCAGTTTGCCGAAGAACCAGGCCTGGATGGCGGACGCCAGCAGGAAGATGCCGAGCCCGGCGGTGCCGAAGCCGTGCAGGATGCTCAGCCAGTCGCCCTGCATGAGCAGCGGCGCGGAGTAGAAGAACATGAACGGCACGACGAAGGCGGCCAGGCCGAACTTGAAGCTCTCCACGCTGGTGCGCATCGGGTCCGACTGCGCGATCGCCGCGCCGGCGTAGGCGGCCAGCGCCACCGGGGGGGTGATGGCCGACATCACGGCGAAGTAGAAGATGAAGAAATGCGCCACCAGCGGCTCGATGCCCATGTCGATGAGGCCGGGGGCGATGACGCTGGCGGCCACCGCGTAGGCGGCCGTGGTGGGCATGCCCATGCCCAGGATGATGGAGACGAGCATGGCGAACACCAGCGCCACCAGTTGGCTCTGGCCGGCGAGTTCGAGCAGCATCGAGGAGAAGCGGGTGCCGACGCCGGTGAGCGCGATGACGCCGACGATGACCCCGGCCGCGGCGCACACCGCGATCAGTTGCAGCGACATCTTCGCGGCGATTTCGAAGGCGTAGAGAATCTGGCGCAGGCCCATGCGATAGGGCGTGAGCCAGCTCACCACCGCCGCCGCCGCCATCGCCAGGGTGCCGGCGCGGATGACGGAATAGCCCAGGAACAGGGCGACGATGAGGATCAGGATGGGAATGAACAGGAAGGCCTGCCTGGCGAGCTTGGCGAATTCCGGCAGTTCCTCGCGCGGCAGCCCGCGCATGCCGTTCTTGCAGGCCTCCTTGTCCACCATGAAGTACACGGAAAGGAAGTACAGCGTGGCGGGAATGATCGCGGCGACGACGATGTCGGCGTAGGAGATGCCGGTGATCTCCGCCATGATGAAGGCGCCCGCGCCCATGATCGGCGGCAGGATCTGGCCGCCGGACGAAGCCGCGGCCTCCACCGAGGCGGCGGTCTGCGGCCGGTAGCCGACACGCTTCATCAACGGAATGGTGAGGGAGCCGGTGGAGACGACGTTGCCGGCCGAGGTGCCGTTGATGGTGCCCATCAGGGCCGAGGAAAACACCGCCACCTTGGCCGGGCCGCCGCGCGCGCCACCGGCGGCGGCGAAGGCGAAATTGACGAAGAACTCGCCGACGCGGCTGGCCTGCAGAAAGGCGGCGAAGGTGATGAACAGGATGATGTAGGTGGAGGAAATCGCGGTGGTCGGTCCGAGGATGCCGTTGTCGGTGTAGATGAAGGCGAAGAAGCGCGCGGGCGCATAGCCGTCGTGTTCCAGCACGCCGGGCAGCCAGGGGCCGATGAAACCGTAGGCGATGAACACCGCGACGATAATCACCAGCGCCAGTCCGGCCAACCGCCGGGTCAGCTCCAGGATCAGCAGGATGCCGGCGATGGAGGCGTACATGTCGTTCGTGTGCGGGAACACCTGCGCGCGGATGCGCAGGAATTCGGCGTGGGAAATGATGTACATGCCGACGATGATGGCGGCCACCGCCAGCAGCAGATCGGCCGCGTCCAGCTTGCCGCGCCGCTGTTCGCGTGGCAGCCAGGAGGCCAGCAGCGCCAGCAGCGTGCCGGCGATGAGCGGGTAGCCGAAGGTGAACAGCATCTTTTCCGGCGGCGCGCCGGTGGGCACGCGGTCATCGCTGACGATGGCGTAGGTGATCTGCGCCAGGGCGGTGAGAAGGGCGACGGCGGCGGGCCCGATCAGCGTCCAGCGCAGCGCGGTCAGCGGCGCCGGACCGGTCGGGCGGACGGACGGGGCGGTGAAGGAACGCGCGGAAAAGAACAGGAAACCGAGCGCGAGGCCGCCCGCCGGGCGGCCT
>JBBIIR010000265.1:0-3808 GCA_037446455.1 Hydrogenophilales bacterium
CAGCGGCGCCGGACCGGTCGGGCGGCCGGACGGGGCGGTGAAGGAACGCGCGGAAAAGAACAGGAAACCGAGCGCGAGGCCGCCGGCGACGTGAATCAGGCGGTATACCCAGGTCTCCAGCGGATAGAGGTTCATCACGCCGATGTGAAATACGGTGTACAGCACGCAGGCCGAAGCCAGAAACAAGCCCGGCAGGCCGGAAAAAACGCGCTGGTTGCCGGCCACTATTTCGTCGTCGACGCCATGCGCCAGGTTGTCCTTGGCGGGGCGGGCTGCGGGGGCGTTGGCGTGGGGGGCGGCGTCGGCGTTCATGGCGGGGTGTCCTGTGCGGTCAAGGTCCGGTGCAGGGGGCGAATCGGGGAGATGGGGCCGCGCGGTCGGCGGTCACGGCGCAGCGTCCCCGCCGCGCGCGGCGGGGACGGCGGAGTCGGCTTCAGCGTTTGAGGTGGGCGGGGATCTTGATGCCCTTTTCCTCGTAGTAACGCACCGCGCCCGGGTGGTAGGGCAGGAAGCTGTTGTTATCCCAGTTCGCGATCAGGGTGCCCTTGGCGGCGGCGTGGATCTGCAGCATGCGCGGGTTGTTCTCCAGCACCAGCTTGGTGATTTCGTAGGCCAGGGATTCCGGCATGTCGCGGTGCGCCACGGCGAAGTTCCACAGGGCGAAGGTGGGCTGATCTTCCTTCAGCATGGTGTAGGTGCCCTTGGGAATGACGAACCTCGATAACTCCGGGAAGGCCTTGGTGATGGCGGCGTGGTCGGCCGGGCTGAAGGTGAAGGTCACCACGTCCGCTTCCGCGGCCAGTTGCGAGAACGCGCCGATGGGGGTGCCGGCGGCGAACAGGAAGGCGTCGATCATGCCATCCTTGAGCTGGCTGGCGGCGTCGGCGGCGCCGGAGTTGCTGATGCGGGCGTTGACGCCGAGATGCTTCAGGAAGCGCGGCCAGTAGGTGTCGGCGGTACCGCCGGCGGGGCCGACACTGATGCGCTTGCCGTTGAGATCACGAACCGAATCGATGTTCTTTGAACGCAGGGCGATGGCATGGAAGGGCGTCTCGTACATGGGGAACAGGGCGCGCACATCGGTGTGCTTCAGGCCGGGGGCCAACGCGCTCTTGCCTTCCCAGGCTTCCAGCATGGGCCCCATGGTCACCAGGCCGATGGTCTGCTGTTTGGTCTGCACCAGCGTGGCGTTCTGCACCGGGCCGCCGGTGACCTCGCCGCTGGCGCGCACGCCCAGGCGTTCACCGATGAAGCTGGCGAGACCGTTGCCATAGACGAAATACACTCCGCCCTGGCTGGCCGTGCCGATGGTGATGGAACGCGGCCAGCCCTGGCGTTCCTGCGCCATGACGGTTCCGGTGGCGATCAGGCCGGCGCCGATCGTCAGACTCAACAGCGTGTTCAGCAAGCGATTCATGTCGATCTCCGACTAGTGACAGGGAATACCGCACGGGCGTGCGGGGGGTCAACCAGGAGAGACTGCGCATCCGGGCCGACCCGAGCGGGCAAGTGCTCTGAACCCGATAGGGCACGAACACGTGCACGGCCGCAAAACCCTAGCAGTCTCCGAAATCAAACGCCATAACGCGGAACAGGCTGACCAGAGTGTTTTTTCGTTCCGGGGGCCTTGCTGGTGGCGGGCCTGGCGCCCATCCGACCGTGACCCCCGCCGGCCCAATACAAGGTATTAAATTTGAACTTGGCAAGGCCGCTGGGCGGTGGAGTTCGGCCAGTTCGCCCTGCGGGCCTTCCACGACCTGATCCTGGGCGATGCCTACACCGACAAGACCTATTACCCTTGATTCCTCGGTTGAACACGTCCGAAGGCGCGGCTGTGCGGGGGTCTGGCGCGAAGCGACGCCGCCGCGGGGTCGTTCCCCGCAAGGAGGAGCGACAAAGCCAGGCGCCCGCACAGACGCGAAAGCGGGCGTGTAGCGGGCTCACCCAAATGGTGAACCGCGTCGAAGGCGCAAACGTCGGCAACCATGCGGATTTTCGAAGATCAATGAGCGGTCAACCGAGGAATCAAGGATTACATGGGCCTGGTGGACGCGCGGAACACGCATGCCCTGCCGGGCAGGATTCCGCTGCGGGTCGGCATCCACGACGCGGCGGGCGAGGTGATCGAGGTGCTGCGCGGATGAGCGCCGGCACCCTGGTCGTCGGCCTCGGCAATCCCATCCTGAGCGACGACGGGGTGGGCTGGCGGGTGGCGGAAAGGGTGCGCGAGGCGGTCGACGATGCCGAGGTGGATGTGCTGTGCCTGTCGCTGGGCGGACTGTCGCTGGTCGAGCATCTGGCCGGCTATCGCCGGGCGATCATCGTCGAGCCTCTCATGCCGCGGTATTCGGCAAGGCCCGGCGCGCGGCTTGTCCGCGCCGGTCGATGTTCTATCATCGCCAACGAATATTCCCGAGCCACCCCGTCCACAGGCCCCGCCATGCAGTCCGCTCCCCGCGAAATCGTCACCCCCTTCCGCCCCATTCCCCTCGACGTGCCCGAGGGCATGAAACCCAACGAGTTCTTCAACAGCACCGAGAACCTCAACGACCTGCTGCACAACAACGGCCTGCTGCGGAACCCGGAGGGGCTGCTGCTCTACCGCAAGGCCCTGGGTCACAGCAACGAGTTCGATACTTCGATCATCTACAACACCTCGCGCGCCATCCTCGACCCCCTCGGCCGCCCGGTGCGCCGCACCCAGGTGCCGGAGGCGGTGAAGAACGTGTGGAACCGGATGAACCAGATCCTGTTCGACTACATGCTGGAACTGTATCCGGACCCGGACAAACATCTGGTCCTCGCCGGCGAGGCCAGCCTCGACGCCACCTGGCCGCTGACTTCGCCGGGCGTGCCCAGCATCCGCATGCTGCACAACCACTTCATCGTCTTCGACAAGCAGGCGCTGCGCGACGCCCCCCTCGCCGACGCCAGCAATCCCAACCTCACCGACGGCGGCCAGCACTCCCTGTTCCAGCAATACATGCGCGACGTCTATCGCGCCTTCTTCGACGAGCTGGACCTGGAAATCCTGCGTCCCTGCACGCCCGGCTCCTGCAAGATCGCCATCACCGGCTATCCGCAGGGTCTGCCGAGCTGGGAAGTGACCGGCGGGGCGGAGTCCCTGAAGGAAGTCCGCTTCTGGAAGGAATACGACATCCTCCTCAAGGGCTTCATCGACTTCTACCGCGCCTTCTTCAGCCAGGTATCGACGCGCAACGCGCCCCTGCCCGGAGACATCTACTTCCCGGCCCTGGTGGAGGAAAAACTCCAGTTCAACAACGACTTCCTGAAGTCCGCCAAGATGGTGCGCGACCGCTGCATCAAGGACGCCAAGTACGCCAACTCGATTCGCTGGCAGCCCGCCTTCAAGCAACTCATCTACCGCAACGACGCCGGCAAATTGATCGTCACCATCAGCCAGAACTCCATCGGCAACGCCATCACCGAGCTGTTGGGCGTGGTCGTCAAGCGCGTGCCGGACGCCGAGGCCTACGGCCAAGCCGAGCCCGCCCTCATCGAGAAGCTGCTGGAGGCGCGTCGCCGCCTGGTCGATGCCGATCTGGGCGAGGGCATCGCCACGCCGCACTGGGGCGCGTGACGTTTACCCCTCGGCGGGGCTATATTCGCGCGCAATCCCCTAACAAGAATAAGGTAAGCCCCCATGATGCCAGCGATGGACGCCTCCGAGCAGGAGGATGCGCCGCGACAGGGTATTGGCTCGGCGTCGCCGAGCCACACCGAACTGTCCCGCCAGACCGCCCGCCTGAACGCCCTTTGGCGCCAGGCCACCCGCCACGACCTCGGC